>NZ_JBYCLE010000132.1:0-6185 GCF_057473765.1 Mycobacterium sp. TH-M106
CGGTGTTCCGTCCGCCGCTGGACATGGCCAGGCTGTTCGACGCCCCCGAGCTGGGCCCGACCGACGACGGCATCGGGTTGACGGTGCGGTACGTGACTCCGCACTCCAAGTGGTCGTTCCACTCCACCTATCAGGACAACCTGTACATGCTGACGCTGTCGCGCGGCGGCCCGACCATGTGGATGAGTCCCGGCGATGCAGCGAAAATCGGTGTGCACGACAACGATTGGGTGGAAGCGGAGAACGCCAACGGAATCTTCGTGTGCCGGGCGATTGTGTCGCAACGCATGCCTGACGGCGTGGTGTTCGTCTACCACGTGCAGGAGCGCACCGTGGACACCCCGCGCACCGAAGGGACCGGCAAACGCGGCGGCACCCACAACTCGCTGACCCGGGTGCGGGTCAAACCCAGCCACCTGGCCGGCGGCTACGGCCAGCACGCGTTCGCGTTCAACTATCTGGGTCCGACCGGCAACCAGCGTGACGAGGTGACCATCGTGCGTCGGCGCGCTCAGGAGGTGACGTACTGATGCGAGTCATGGCGCAGATAGCGATGGTGATGAACCTCGACAAATGCATCGGCTGCCACACCTGCTCGGTCACCTGCAAGCAGGCTTGGACTAACCGGGCGGGAACCGAATACGTGTGGTTCAACAACGTGGAAACCCGTCCGGGTGTGGGATATCCACGCACCTACGAAGACCAGGACCGCTGGCACGGCGGATGGACGCTGGGCAAGAAGGGCCGGTTGCAGCTGCGCGACGGCGGGCGGATCCACAGGCTGACCCGGATCTTCGCCAACCCGCGGCTGCCGCGGATGCGCGACTATTACGAGCCGTGGACCTACGACTACGAGAACCTGATTGCGGCTCCGCTGGGCGACACCCTCCCGGTGGCCAAGCCGCGCAGCCAGATCACCGGCGACGCGATGAAGGTCGAGTGGGGCCCCAACTGGGACGACAACCTGGCCGGGTCGCCGGAGATCCTGCCTGACGACCCGATCCTGAAGAAGATCAGCCAAGTCGGCCACGAGGTCAAAACCGAGTTCGAAAACACCTTCATGTTCTACCTGCCGCGGATCTGCGAGCACTGCCTCAACCCGTCGTGCGTGGCGTCCTGCCCGTCCGGCGCGATGTACAAGCGCAGCGAGGACGGCATCGTGCTGGTCGACCAGGACCGCTGCCGCGGTTGGCGGCTGTGCGTGTCCGGATGCCCCTACAAGAAGGTGTATTTCAACCACAAGACCGGCAAGGCGGAGAAGTGTCATTTCTGTTATCCGCGGATCGAGGTCGGCCTGCCCACTATCTGCTCGGAGACCTGCGTCGGCCGGCTGCGCTATATCGGGCTGATGCTCTACGACGTCGACCGGGTGACCGAGGCGGCGTCGGTGGCCAACGACACCGATCTCTATGAGGCGCAGCGCAGCGTCTTCCTGGATCCGACCGACCCGGAGGTGATCGCCGGCGCGCGGGCCGAAGGCATCTCCGACGAGTGGATCGAGGCCGCGCAGCGCTCACCGGTCTATGCGCTGATCAACACCTACAAGGTGGCGTTGCCGCTGCACCCGGAGTACCGGACCATGCCGATGGTCTGGTATGTCCCACCACTGTCGCCGGTGGTCGACGCGGTCAGCCGAGACGGGCACGACGGCGAGGACCTGGGCAACCTGTTCGGCGCGCTGGACGCGCTGCGCATCCCGATGGCCTACCTGGCCGAGCTGTTCACTTCCGGTGACACCACGGTCGTCGAGGCGGTGCTGCGCCGGCTGGCCGCGATGCGCTCCTACATGCGCGACATCAACCTCGGGCGCCAGACCCAACCGCACATCCCGGAGTCGGTCGGGATGAGCGAGGAAGAGATGTATGAGATGTATCGGCTGCTGGCGATCGCGAAATACGAGGAGCGCTACGTCATCCCGACCGCCTACGCCGAAAAGGCGCACGAACTGGAGCACATGGGCTGCTCGGTGACCTCTTACGAGGACTACAAGGAGCCGTTCGGCGCAGCCGAAGGCGAGGCGGGGGCGGTGCCGAAAGAGGCGTTCCACATCACCGAGAACGGCCCCCGCCGGAGGAAGACGAACCTGCTGGAGTGGGACGGCGGCGAGATACCGGGCGACATGTTCCCGGAACGGTCGACACCATGAAGCTGTCCACCCGTTCCCGGCACGAACAGGACGGCGGGCTCGCCGACCGGGCGGTGTGGCAGGCGGCGTCGCTGCTGCTGGCCTACCCCGACGAGGAGCACGGGCAGCGACTCGCCACCGTTGAGAACCTGATGGAACACCTGCACGGGACCGCGGCAGAGCTGTTGGGCCGCACCGTTGCCGCGCTGCGCGCCACGGACCCGATGACTGCCGCCACCGACTATGTGGACACCTTCGACCTGCGCCGCCGCTCGACGATGTACCTGACCTATTGGACCGCCGGCGACACCCGCAACCGCGGCATGCAGATTCTCGCGTTCGCCACCGCGTACCGGGAGGCCGGTGTCGAGCCGCCGAAAGACGAAGGCCCCGATCACCTGCCGGTGCTGCTGGAATTCGCTGCCACGGTCGACCCCGAGGCGGGGCGCCGGCTGCTGGTCGAGCACCGGGTGCCGATCGACGTGCTGCTGCGGTCGTTGACCGACGCCGGGTCGCCCTATGCGCACACCATCGCCGCGGTGTGCGAAACACTGCCCGCGGTGACCGATTCCGAGGTGCAACGGGCACAGCAGCTGGCGCAGTCCGGCCCACCGGCGGAAAGCGTTGGGCTGCAAACATTTACCTTGACCGTGCCGCCGAGGCGCACCGAGGAAGGATGACATGCTCGAGCTGGACGCCGCCCGGATTTTCTGGAATGTCGCGCCGTACGTGACGCTCGCGGTCTTCGCGGTGGCAACTTGGTGGCGCTACACCTACGACAAGTTCGGCTGGACCAGTCGGTCGTCGCAGCTTTACGAGTCCAGGTTGTTGCGGATCGGCAGTCCGATGTTTCACTACGGCGCCTTCGTGGTGATCGCCGGTCACGTGATGGGACTGTTCATCCCGCAGTCCTGGACGAAGGCGCTGGGGATGAGTGACCACGTCTACCACCTGCAGGCGCTGCTGTTGGGCCTGCCGGCGGGGCTGGCCACGGTGACGGGCCTGGGGTTGCTGATCTACCGGCGCAGGTCGCAGCGGTCGGTGTTTCTGGCCACCACCGTCAACGACAAGCTGATGTATGCGGTGCTGGTGAGCGCGCTGGTGGCGGGGATGGCCTGCACGTTGATGGGGGCCACCAACTACGGCGCGGCACACGACTACCGAAACTCGGTGTCGATCTGGTTCCGTTCCATCTGGTACCTGGATCCGCGGGGAGACATGATGGCCCAGGCGCCGATCTACTACCAGATACACGTGCTGATCGCGCTGACGCTGTTCATCCTGTGGCCATTCACCCGGCTCGTGCACGCCTTCAGCGCACCGATCTGGTATCTGTTTCGTCCCTATGTCGTCTACCGCAGCCGGGAGGCGGCGTCCAACGGCCAGCTGCTGTCGACCCCGCAGCGCCGCGGGTGGTGAGCACCAATGCCGGGCAGCACCGACAAAGCCGCCACCTCGGGCGGCGTCGACGGCCAGCACGCCGGCGACGGCGGCAGCCTGCCGGATGACGTCTACACCCGGTTGCTGGTGCTGCGCACTCGGCTGCGCCGCTTCCAGCGGTGGAGCGCCGACCAGGCGCAGGCGGCCGGTCTGACCCCGATGCAACACCAGCTGCTGCTGGCCATCCGCGGCCACACCGACTCGCGGGGGCCGACGGTCGGTGACGTCGCCGAGTACCTGTTGCTGCGTCACCACAGCGCCGGCGAGCTGATCCAGCGGGCGGAGGCGGCCGGGCTGGTCAACCGGGTTCGCGACGCCGACGACCGGCGGGTGATCCGGCTGCGGATCACCGAGGCGGCGGCGGGGCGGCTCGAATCGCTGACCGCGCTGCACCTGGAAGAGGTCAAACGGATGACCGCCGAATCACCGCTCGGTGTGTAGCCGAGCACGTTTTCGGGATCGGTGCCCACGCTGCGAGAATCGGCCGGTGAACTCCTGCGCTTTCCGCAACGTCGCCATCGTCGCCCATGTCGACCACGGGAAAACCACCCTGGTCGACGCCATGCTGCGCCAGTCCGGTGCGCTGCACGAACGCGGCGAGGCCCAAGAACGCGTGCTGGACACCGGCGATTTGGAGCGGGAAAAAGGCATCACCATTCTGGCCAAAAACACGGCGGTACACCGCGTGCATCCGGACGGCACCGTCACCGTCATCAACGTCATCGACACACCCGGTCACGCTGACTTCGGCGGCGAGGTGGAGCGCGGGCTGTCGATGGTCGACGGGGTGCTGTTGCTGGTCGACGCGTCCGAAGGCCCGTTGCCGCAGACCCGGTTCGTGCTGCGCAAGGCGCTGGCCGCGCACCTGCCGGTGATCCTGGTGGTCAACAAGACCGACCGCCCCGACGCGCGGATCGCCGAGGTGGTCGAAGCCTCCCACGACCTTCTGCTCGACGTGGCCAGCGACCTGGACGACGAGGCCCAGCGGGCCGCCGAGCACGCGCTGGGCCTGCCGACGCTGTATGCCTCGGGGCGGGCCGGGGTGGCCAGCACCATCGCACCCGCCGACGGCCAGATCCCCGACGGGGACAACCTCGACCCGCTGTTCGACGTGCTGCAGCAGCACGTCCCGGGCCCGTCCGGCGACCCGGACGCCCCGCTGCAGGCGCTGGTCACCAACCTCGACGCGTCGACCTTCCTGGGCCGGCTGGCCCTGATCCGCGTCTACAACGGGCGCATCCGCAGGGGCCAGCAGGTGGCGTGGCTGCGCGAGGTCGACGGGCAGCCCGTCGTCGCTGCCGCCAAGATCACCGAGCTGCTGGTCACCGAGGGTGTGGACCGCACCCCCACCGACGAGGCTGCGGCCGGCGACATCGTCGCGGTCGCCGGCATCGGCGACATCATGATCGGCGACACCCTAGCGGACCCAGCGGACCCAGCCGACCCAGCCGGCCCGGCCGCCCCGAAAGCGTTGCCGCGCATCACGGTCGACGAACCCGCGATTTCGGTGACAATCGGCACCAACACCTCACCGCTGGCCGGCAAGGTGTCCGGGCACAAGCTGACCGCCCGCATGATCCGCAACCGGCTGGACGCCGAGCTGGTGGGCAACGTGTCGATCCGGGTCCTCGACATCGGCCGGCCTGATGCCTGGGAGGTGCAGGGCCGTGGCGAGCTCGCGCTGGCGGTGTTGGTCGAACAGATGCGCCGGGAGGGATTCGAGCTGACCGTCGGCAAGCCGCAGGTGGTGACCAAGACCATCGACGCCCAACTGCACGAGCCGTACGAGGCGTTGACCATCGACTGCCCGCACGCCTACGTGGGCGCCGTCACCCAGCTGATGGCTGCCCGCCGGGGCCGCATGGTCGAAATGACCAATCACGCCACCGGTTGGGTACGGATGGATTTCGCCGTGCCCAGCCGCGGCCTGATCGGTTGGCGCACCGACTTTCTCACCGAAACCCGCGGCACCGGCATCGCCAACGCGGTGTTCGATGGGTACCGGCCGTGGGCCGGCGAGATCCGAGGGCGGCACACCGGCTCGCTGGTGAGCGACCGGGCCGGCACGATCACGCCGTATGCGCTGGGGCAGCTGGCCGACCGCGGCACCTTCTTCGTCGAGCCGGGTCAAGACACCTACGAAGGCATGGTGGCCGGGATCAACCCGCGACCCGAGGACCTCGACGTCAACGTCACGCGGGAGAAGAAGCTGACCAACGTGCGGTCGTCGACGGCGGACGTCCTCGAGACGCTGGCCAAGCCGATCGAGTTGGACCTCGAGCAGGCCATGGAGTTCTGCGCGCCCGATGAATGTGTCGAGGTCACCCCGGAGGTGGTACGGGTGCGCAAGGTGGAGCTCGACGCCACTCAGCGCGCCCGCAGCCGGGCTCGCGCCAAGACCCGCGTGGTGATGCGCGGGCGCCCGATACCCTGATGGGCGTGTCGCAATCAGCTCGCCGCGCCCGCACGACGGCCGGCGCGCTGGTTTCGTCCTGGATGTTGCTGGTCTCCGCGTGTACGGTTAACCCGCCGCCGGCGCCGCAGAGCACCCGCACCACCGAAAACGTCCCCCCGCCGCCGGTGCGGATCAGCCAAGTCATCATGGGTGTCGACTCGATCG
>NZ_JBYCLE010000133.1:0-9140 GCF_057473765.1 Mycobacterium sp. TH-M106
GACGTATTCGACGTCCTCGGTGTAGTGCTGCACCCAGATGTCCCAGTTTCTGGTCTCGGCGGCGCGGGCGACGGTCTGCTCGAACGTCTGGAACGCGGCGGCCAGTTCGTCGCGGCTGAACGGCGGAGTCGTCACGTGAAGAACTAGAACACGTTCTACTCAGGTTTGTCGAGCCTGGGTTGCGAGAGCGTGCGGTCCGGGTTTTCCGGTGGATAATCGACAGCATGACGGACTACCGCACAGCGATTCTGGCGGGCGGCTGCTTCTGGGGGATGCAGGACCTGTTCCGCAAGCTGCCCGGGGTGGTCGCCACCCGGGTCGGCTACACCGGGGGCGAGGTGGCCAACGCGACCTACCGCAATCACGGCGGCCACGCCGAGGCCGTCGAGATCCGCTACGACCCGGCCGGCACCGACTACCGCACCCTGTTGGAGTTCTTCTTCGCGATCCATGACCCGACCACCAAGAACCGGCAGGGCAACGACGTCGGGACCAGCTACCGCTCCGCCATCTTCTACCTCGACGACGAGCAGAAACGTATCGCCCTGGACACCATCGCCGACGTCGACGCGTCCGGGCTCTGGCCGGGCAAGGTGGTCACCGAGGTCAGCCCCGCTGGTGACTTCTGGGAGGCCGAACCCGAGCACCAGGACTACCTGGAGCATTTCCCGGGCGGATACACCTGCCACTTCGTCCGGCCGGACTGGAAGCTGCCGCACCCGGCGGGTGTCGAGGGCTAAACGGGCTGACGCATGATGTCCGACGACACGAGATCGGTGACTCCCCTGCGCATCGCGCTGGTGGTCATCGGCCTCGTTTTCATATTCGGGATCTACCCACTCACCCATTCCTGGCAGTCCGGCTGGACATGGGGTCACGGGCCGTCGCACTACCTGGCGATGATCATCGGCATCTACGCGACGCTCGGCGTATTCTTGCTCGCCGCGGCGCGCGATCCGCTCGCCCACCGCAGCTTGATCTGGTTCACGGTGGCCTCCAGCGTCGTGCACGCCGCGATCATGGCGGTCCAGGCGATCGGCGACCCTGCCGAACGCGGCCACCTTGTCGGTGATGTGCCGGCACTGCTCATCGTCGCTGTGGTGCTCGCGGTGTTGATGCCGCGTGCGGAACGGAAACGGGAAGCATCAAGCTAACGTCGCTATCCCGGGTGCGCACGCAGCTGATAGAGCCCGCGGGTGGTGGCGACGGTCGTGCCGTCGGTGTCGGTGACCACCGCCTCCAGGGTGAAGTCCGCTTTGCCGTGTGCGGCGGCTTCGGCTTCGACCCGGGCGATCGTCGCGTCGTCAAGCCGGGCCTCGGCGCGTAGCTGCGATCTGGCCATCGCGACGAACGTGATGTCGACGTCCTTCACCAGCGGGAAGTACTTGGCGGCATCGAAGGTGCTCAGCGCGATGACGCCGCCGAGGATCTCCGCCACGGTGAACTGCACGCCCGCATACACCACCCCGAAGTGGTTGCCGTTGCCCTCGACCGGCACGACGGCTGCGGCGTGACCGCGCCTCGCCTCGACCACCCGCACCCCCATCCGGTGCGCGGTCGGGATGGTGTGTTCCATCGCGGCGTTGACCGTGTCGACAAGCTGCCCGTCTGCGGAGCCGGTGCTCATAGCGGTGGATTTTAGCCGCGCGGGTGCACGGTGATCCGGCCGCCATCCGCGGGGGTGTAGGCCACACCGCGGGCGTGAAACTTCTCGCCCGGTTTCGTGCTGGGCTCGATAGTGAAGTGGCGCAACACTGTTCGTAGTACGATATCCATCTCCATGTTGGCGAACGCGGAGCCGGGGCAGCGCCGGGTTCCGCCGCCGAACGGAATCCAGGCGAAGGTCGGTGGATTGCCGTCGAGGTAGCGCTGCGGGTCGAACCGGCCCGGATCTTCGAACCCGTCGGCATTGCGATGGATCGCCGCAATGGCGACGACGACCGAATACCCTCGTGGGATCACCCACTCGCCCAACTCGAACGTCGGCGCGTAGACGTGCCGGGCCGCGGAGTCGATCACGGTTCGGGTGCGTTGCACCTCGCGGATGGCCGCCCGGCGCAGCGCGCTCTCGTCGGTGTCGGCCTCGGCGGCCACCGCCGCCAGCAGGTCCGGGTGGCGACTCAACCGCTCGAACACCCACGCCAGCGTCGACGCGGTGGTTTCATGGCCAGCCGCCAGCAGCGTCAGCAGTTCGTCGGCGATTTCCCGGCGCGACATCACCGTGCCGTCCTCGTAGCTGCTGCGCAGCATCACCGATAGCACGTCGGTCCGGTCTTCGAAGTGCGGGTCGCTGCGCGCGTCGGCGATCAGCTTGTCCAGGGCGGCCTCGTAGCGGCGCCGCCAGCTGGCCAGTCGACCCCACGGGGTGAAGCGTCCGTAGGTCCGGGCCGGCATCGGCAGCACCACCATGCGCGAACCCAGCGTCACCCACGGTGGGGCGATCTGTCGTAGCTCATCGAGTTCGGGGCCGGCTGCCCCGAAAATGGCACGCAGGATCACATTGAGGGTGATCCGCATCGTCGACGGCAGAGTCGCGAATTCTTTGCCCACCGGCCAGGACGCCGTCTCCCGCACGGTCTCTTCGATGACAAGTTGCTCGTACTCGCGCACACTTTTGCCGTGGAACAGCGGACTGAGCAGATTGCGGCGCCGCCGATGCTCGGCGCCCTCGAGTGCGAACACCGAACCCGGGCCGAGCATCCGACTCAGGTTGGGCTGAACGTTGCCGACATCCTCCGGGCGGGCCAGAAACACCTGCCGGGCCAGATCGGGATCAGTGACGACCACGGTAGGTCCGAAGATCGGGGATTTCATGGTGAACGCGGCACCGTATCGGCGGGCCAGCCACTGCATCACCCGCCGCCGGGCAACGATGAACAGCAGCCCCTGCACGACCTTCGGCAGGCGCGGCCCCGGCGGCAGCCTGACCGCGCACGTCGTCGGACCGATCGGGGTGTCGACGGCCGCGGTTGTGCTCATGCTCTAGTCCTTTCACACAACATCATGGCGATTGTGGTACCGATGTGTACCAGTGGTTACACCAGGCACGGTACTCTGTAGTACCGGACCTGGCAAGGGTGTGCAAGGGCGTCTGGTAGGGAGGCGTGGTGACTACAGCCGCCGAAGAAGCGCACGAAGCGGAAGAAGCCGTGCCCCATGCGCCTGAAGACCCGGGGGATGCGTTCCGGCGCCGGCTGCTCGACGGCCTCGCCGAGTCGATCGGCGAACGAGGCTACCGAGCCACCACCGTGGCCGACGTCGTCCGCCATGCTCGCACGTCGAAACGCACTTTCTACGATTACTTCGCCGGTAAGGAGGAGTGTTTTCTCGAGCTGTTGCGCGCCGACAACGAGCGGCTCGCCGCCGACATCCGCGCCGCCGTCGATCCGCAGGCCGACTGGCACAACCAGATCCGCCAGGCGGTGGGTGCCTACGTCGCCAGCATCGAGGCCCGCCCGGCGCTCACGCTGAGCTGGATTCGTGAGCTGCCGTCGCTGGGTACGGTCGCTCGTCCGGTGCAGCGCCGGGGATTGGAATTGATGACCAGCCTGCTGATCGAGCTCAGCGGCAGTCCGGGCGTCCGGCGGGCCGATCTGTCGCCGCTGACGCCGCCGTTGGCGGTGATCCTCTTGGGCGGCTTGCGGGAACTGACTGCACTGGCAGTGGAGGACGGTACAGACATCCGCGAGATCGTGGAGCCCGCAGTGCAGGCGTCTATTGCGCTGCTTGGCGGCCCCCGTTGAACTACCGTTGCGTGCATTGCGTGCACACCGACGATGCGGAGGACAGCGATGCGCTTATCGACCCGGAACCAACTCACCGGCACCATCGCCGAGGTCGACCTCGGTGCCGTGATGGCGATCGTGAAGGTGCGCCTCGACGGCGGCGAGAACGTGATCACCTCCGCGATCACCAGGGACGCCGCGCTCGACCTCGGCCTCAAGGCCGGTCAGGCCGCGACGGTGTTCGTCAAGTCGACCGAGGTGACTATCGGCGTCGATTGATCGGCAGTAAGTGAGCGGCCCCGATCACAGGCCGAAGTCGAGGCCCCCGAACAGGTCACCGAGACCCGTTCCATTGATCAGGTCGCCGATAACCGCGGCCAGGTTGGAAAAGGTGCCCAGGCTGGCTTCGGTTTGGCCGTTGGCCACATCGGGAATGGTGATCGGTGTGAGCAGCCCGGTGGTGATGGTGCAGTCGGGAAGGGCATCGCCGCAGCCGCCGGCCACCGGCGGCTCGCCATTGAGGACGGCGTCCAGCTCTACGGCGGGCGCGCTGATCAGGTCGTTGACGAACGCGACGGGGTCGATGTTCGCCAGATCGCCCAACAAGACGTCGAACTGCTCGGGTAACACGGTGCCGAGGTCATGGATGGGGTAAAGCAGCCCGTGGCTGAACAAGGTCTCCGCGTCCGGCGCTCCGGCCGGTGCGCCATCCACCAGCAGGCCCGGAAGCTGAATGATGAGCGCGCCGAGATTCTGTTCGGTGTGGTCGGTCACGGCGCTCCACGCAACGAACGGATCGGTTCCGGTGGTGAGCTGGACGTCGGGCGTCTGGGTGTGGTGCATCGACGCTGCCAGCGGGATAGCGGCGATCGCACCGGCGCCGGTCAGGGCGAGGCCCACGGTGATCCACTGGCGAAGCGCTGCCTGCATGACGGTCCCCCTGTGAAGTACGTCGCGCCCCCACGCGTTCTCGTGCCTCGAATGGTGAGTCAGCGAACGATATTATTAAACGCCTAAGCAACCGGCAACGCTAGCCGGACGCCAGCCGGAAGATCTTGCGCACCACCGTGGCGAACTGCTTGTGCAGCGGACCTGTGTTGTACCCGATGCCGTAACGTCGGCAGATCTCGCGCACCTCAGGGGCGATCTCGGCGTAGCGGTGCGCCGGCAGGTCCGGGAACAGGTGGTGCTCGATCTGGAACGACAGGTTGCCGGACAGGATGTGGAACAACGTGCCGCCGGTCAGGTTCGCCGAGCCGAGGATCTGCCGGTAGTACCACATGCCCCGCGACTCGCTGCGTGTCTCCTCGACGGTGAACTCCCGGGTGCCCTCGGGGAAGTGGCCGCAGAAGATGATCATGAAGGACCACACGTTGCGGATCAGGTTGGCCGAGGCGTTACCGGCGAACACCCACGGCGCGAACGGGCCGGCCAGCATGGGGAACGCCACGTAGTCCTTCAGAGTCTGGCGGCGGGTCTTGCGCCAGGTTTCCTTCAGCATTTCCCGTTTGTCGGCGAAGCCGATCTCGCCGGCCCGGATGCGTTCGGTCTCCAGTTCGTGCACCGCCACCCCGTACTGGAAGAGCACCATCAACAGGAACGCGTAGACCGGGTTGCCCAGAAAGTACGGCTGCCAGGGCTGGTGCTCGCTCATCCGCAGCAGGCCGTAGCCGATGTCGCGGTCCATGCCGACGATGTTCGTGTAAGTGTGGTGCAGGTAGTTGTGCGAGTGCCGCCACTGGTCGGCCGGGCAGGCGGTGTCCCATTCGAAACTGGGGCCGTGCAGCGCCGGGTCGCCCATCCAGTCGTACTGACCATGCATGACGTTGTGGCCAATCTCCATGTTGTCCAGGATCTTCGACAGCGCGAGCATCGCGGTGCCCGCCAGCCAGGCCGGCGGCAGGATGCCGGCGAACAGCAGCGCCCGTCCGCCGGCATCCAGTGCGCGCTGCGTCTTGACGATTCGGCGGATGTAGTCGGCATCGCGTTCGCCGAGGTCGTCCAGGACACGCTGCCGGATCGCATCGAGTTCGCGGCCGAATTCGTCGATCCGGTCGGGGGCGGGGATGGTCTGGATGGTCTGGATGGTCTGCGGTTGCGACATGGTTGGTTCCCTTCGTTTAGTTAGAGGGCGAGTTCGACGTCGCCGACCGGAACGGACACGCAGATCTGCACGTCTTCGTCCTCGGCGGTCGAGACCGCGCCGGTCATCAGGTTTCGCACCGTGCCGCGGGTTTTCCGGCAGGTGCAGCTGTGGCAGATGCCCATGCGGCATCCATGGGCCGGTTGCAGCCCAGCGGACTCGGCCTGCTCGAGCAACGATCGGCCGTCGTCAGCCGCCGCGACCTCGCTGATGGCGAACATCACCCGTCCGCCGGACGGCTCGGCCGGCACCGGTGCCGGCGGCACAAAGCTCTCCGCGATCACATCGGGACGGTGTTTGCGCACCGCGTCCAGCAGCGCCGGCGGACCACACACGTACAACGCATCTGGTGACGGCATGGCCGCCCGCAGGTGGTCGGCACCGAAATGGCCGGGCAGATCGCCGGTTTCCGGTGCGCGGGTGAACCCGTGCAGCACCCGCACGTTCGGCATGGTCGCCAGCTCTTCGCGGTAGCAGGCTTCCCCGGGGTTGCGTGCGTAATGGACGAAGGCGACCTCGCCGCCCCGGCGAACGTGGCCCTCCGCTTGCAGAGTGCGCAGCATCGACATCACCGGGGTGATACCGCTGCCGCCGGAGACCAGCAGGATCCGTCGCGGCCGGGGGTTGGGCAAGACGAAATCACCGGCGGCACCGGACAGTCCCACCACCATGCCGGGCCAGACGTGGCGGTAGAGGTGGGTCGATACCAGTCCACCGTCGTGGCGCCCGACGGTCAGCTCGATCAGGCGCTGCCCTTCGGCGTTGGCCGGTGAATAGCAGCGGGTGCGGCGGCGTCCGTCGATGTCGACGGTGAGGTTGACATGCTGGCCGGCCCGAAAGCCGGGGAAGGCAGCATTGGGCGCCAGCGTGAGGGTGACGCTGCGCGCGGTGGCCCGCCGCACCGTCACCACCTTCGCGCGCGCTTCGGAGGAGGTCCAGGTCGGCGACACCAGCTCGGTGTAGCGGTCGATGCCGTAGGGGCCGGTCAGTACGTCGACGAGGTTCGAACCCCGCAGGCGGTCCATCAGATTTTGGGTGAACACATGTACACGGTGTGTCCTGGATGCCGTGCTCGTCAAGGTAAAACTGCCGGTTGTGGTAGGGTTCACATCAGTGAACGGTCGTACTCCCAAATCACGGCCCGGGCGGCAAACACGGCCAGGGCGTCCCGGACCCGAGCGGGCGTCCCGCGAGGAGCGCAAGGAGGTCACCCGGCGCGCCATCATCGCCGCCGCGCTCAAGCTGCTCGGCGAACGCAGTTTCAGCGCACTGAGCCTGCGCGAGGTGACCCGCGCCGCGGACATCGTTCCGGCTGCCTTCTACCGCCACTTCGAGTCGATGGATGCGCTCGGGCTAGTGCTTATCGACGAGTCGTTTCGGGCGCTGCGCGAGATGCTGCGCGACGCCCGGACCGGTGGACTCGACCCGAACCGGGTTATCGAATCGTCGGTGGACATTCTGGTGGACAACGTCGCTGCCCGGCGGGAGTACTGGCGGTTCATCAACCGGGAACGCTCCAGCGGGATGACGGTGCTGCGGTATGCGATCCGCACCGAGATCCGGCTCATCACCTCGGAACTGGCGACCGACTTGGCCCGCTTCCCGGGGATGACCGGGTGGAGCACCGAAGACCTCAACATCCTGTCCGGGCTTTTCGTGAACTCGATGATCGTCATCGCCGAGGCCATCGACGAAGCCCAGGATGCGGCGGCACTCGCGGAGATCAAACGCATTGCGGGCAAGCAACTCCGGATGATCGCCGTCGCCGCCAGCGGCTGGCGCAGTAAGCCCTGACCGGGTCGCGGCAGGGCGTGCTCCCGCACCTCTGCTATCTGGGTTCCCGCCACATCCGCCACAGCGTCGGCCCGCCACGGGGCAGAGTGATCTCGCCGGTCACCACGAACCCGAACCGTTGGTAGTACGGCACGTTCTCGAACTTGCTGGACTCCAGGTACGCCGGGCAGTGCTCGGCGTCGCAGCGGTCCAGCCGCGACCGCATCAGCGCCTGCCCGAACCCGCGGCCCCGCACCGCCGGGTCGCTGCCGATCACCGCGAGGTACCAGTGCGGCTCTTCCGGGTGGTGAGCGTCCAATAACTGGCTCGCCGCGTGCCCGACGGGCAAGCGCGCACCGAACGCCCGGATGAAATCAGGCAACATGGTCAGCTGGGCGCGCCACGGGTGTTTCCAGCGGCCGGGCGGATCCCACAGTGTCGCCGCGCCGATCTCCGGCCCGTCGCAGGCCACCTCCACCCCGCCGCCGGCCAGGTGATGACGGCGGACGAAGCTGGCAAAGACACGGGCCGACCGTGCAGGCCGCGACGTGTCATCCGGCAGCATCCACATCCAGACGGGGTCGTCGTAGAAAGCACGGCCCAGCATCTGCGACAGTGGGTCGATGTCGGTTCGCTGCGCCGGCCGTGCGTCGATGACCATCCTGGCAGGTTACCTGGCAGGTTAAGCCATGCCGTCAGTCGTCTGCTCGACGGGCAAGCCGCCTCCAAGCTCGCGCCGACCCACGAAAAAGCGGGAGGCCCGAGCGAACCCAAGTCAGTTTCTCACTTTGCGAGGTGCCTCACGTAAAAGTGAGCGCGGAGCGGTGGCTGGTGCCTCACACATGGTGAGCGCGTGGGGGGCTTGCACTACTTCGCCTTGGCCAATCGGTTGATTGACGGTTGTAATGCTTCCAGGTCGATGTGGCGCGCGGCGGCCAGGGCCTCGGTCTTGGCTTTGGCTAGGTCCAGCAGCTGCATCTGGATGGTGTTGATCTGGCGGGTCAGATCGGCCGGGTTGATGCCTTCGATCCGGGCGGCTACCTCGGAAAGCTGTTGTTCATCAAGGACGCCCGATGCCTGTAGGCGCTGCCACGGGGTGGCTGGGGCGTCGTAGACGCGCTTGCGGCGACCGGTTGCAGTGGTGGTGTAGCCGATGGCCTTTTTCGTCGGGGTGAAGAAGTTGCACCGCAGCGACACCAGGCGCCACAGCTCGTTGAGCAGTTCCAACTCCGCCGGGGTGTCGTACCGCCAGTAGAAGGCGTGTTTGCGCACCACGTGGTTGTTCTTGGACTCCACATGGGCCTGGTCGTTCTTCTGGTAGGGCCGCGAACGGGTCTGGGTAATGTCGCGAGCCTGCAGCCAGTCGGCGACGTCGTGATTGATGAACTCGCTACCGCAGTCCAAAGCGCACAGGTTCGGCCGAACCTATATCAGGTGACGCCTAATGTTCACAGGTCGACAGGCGTGTCGCATCGACGCTGTCGGCGAGATAGTACAGG
>NZ_JBYCLE010000134.1:0-9723 GCF_057473765.1 Mycobacterium sp. TH-M106
TGGGCGGCTACGTGTTCTCGGTGTTCGTCCAGAACGTCAACCCCGGCGCGTTCGCGGCGGGCATCACCTTGTTGACCGGGGTGCCGGAGCTGATCATCTCGTGCGTCAAGGCAGCACTTTTCGGTCTGATCGCAGGAATGGTCGCGTGCTATCGCGGCCTGATCATCTCCGGCGGGGGCGCGAAGGCCGTCGGCAACGCGGTGAACGAAACCGTGGTGTACGCCTTCATGGCGCTGTTCGTGGTCAACGTGGTCGTCACCGCGATCGGCATCAAGATGACGGTCAAGTGACGGTGGATGCTGTGACGCTGCGCGCCGCCTATCCGCGCCTGACCCGGCAGTTCCAACGTCCGGTCACTGCCCTGGGCCGCATCGGGGATCACGCGCTGTTCTACGGGAAGGCGATTGCCCAGGCACCCTTCGCCACCACGCACTACCGATCGGAGGTCATCCGCCTGATCGCTGAAATCAGCATGGGCGCAGGCACTTTGGCGATGATCGGTGGCACTGTGGTGATCGTCGGATTCCTGACGCTGGCTGCCGGCGGCACACTTGCGGTGCAGGGGTACAGCTCGCTGGGCAACATCGGCATCGAGGCGCTGACCGGGTTCTTGGCGGCCTTCATCAACGTGCGGATCTCCGCGCCCGTGGTCGCCGGCATCGGGCTGGCAGCCACCTTCGGCGCCGGGGTCACCGCGCAGCTGGGCGCGATGCGCATCAACGAAGAAATCGACGCCCTGGAGGCGATGGCCATCCGGCCGATCTCCTATCTGGTCAGCACCCGGCTGGTCGCCGGGCTGATCGCGATCACACCGCTGTACTCCATCGCGGTCATCCTGTCGTTCCTCGCCAGCCGATTCACCACGGTGTTCCTGTTCGGGCAATCCGCCGGCTTATACGACCACTATTTCCGGACCTTTCTGAACCCGATCGACCTGTTGTGGTCGTTTCTGCAGGCCATCCTGATGGCGGTGACCGTGCTGTTGATCCACACCTACTTCGGCTATTTCGCCACCGGGGGTCCGGCCGGTGTCGGCGTCGCGGTGGGCAACGCGGTGCGCACCTCGCTCGTCGTGGTGGTGTCGGTGACGCTGCTCGTCTCCCTGTCGGTCTACGGCTCCAGCGGCAACTTCAACCTGGCGGGATGAGGGAGACCCGATGACACCACCAGTCCCGCCCCGTCGCGCCCATAGGCATCGGCTCGAAGGCCACGATGCGCCAGGCCAGCCCCAGCATGCACCACCCCCGGGCTATCTGCGGCCGCTGGCAGGCTTGGCGATGATCGCCGCGATCGCCGGGATTGTCGCCCTGGCGGTGACGCTGTTTCGGGGCGGCGCCACCCCGACCGCGCCGGTCACCGTGGTGTCGCCGCGTGCCGGCCTGGTGATGAACCCCGACGCCAAGGTGAAGATGCGCGGCGTGCAGGTCGGCAAGGTCGCGTCGATCCAGCCGCTGCCGGACGGTCAAGCCGCCCTGCACCTGGCGATGAATCCGGCACAGCTGCACCTGATTCCGGCCAACGTCTCGGTCGACATCGCATCGTCGACAGTGTTCGGCGCCAAGTTCGTCCAGCTGTCCCCACCGGATCAGCCGTCCGCGCAGCCGCTGCAGGCCGGTGCGGTGCTCGACGGCAAACATGTCACGGTCGAGGTCAACACGGTCTTCGAGCAACTGACGTCGCTGTTGTCGAGGATCGACCCGGTGAAACTCAACGAAACCCTGGGCGCGCTGGCGTCGGGCCTGGGCGGGCGCGGTGAGAAAATCGGCCAGATGCTCAGCGACGCGGATGCGTTGCTGGCCGAGCTGGACCCCAGCATGCCGGCACTGCGCCACGACCTGGCGGTGACCGCCGGGGTGGCGAACGCCTACGCCGACGCGGCCCCCGACCTGGTCAAGGTCGCGCAGAGCTCGACCCCGATCAGCCAGACCATCGTCGACCAGCAGAAGAACCTGGACGCGGTGCTGCTCAGCTCGATCGGCTTGGCCGACACCGGCAACGACGTGTTGAGCACCAACCGGGGACCGCTGACCGACGTCATGCATCTGTTCGTCCCGACCGGCGACCTTTTCAACGAGTACCACGAAGCGCTGACCTGCGGCCTCGGGGGTGCGGCGTGGTTGCAGGCGGGACAGGGACACGCGTTTAAGGTCCCGGGTGTCAACCTCACCATCGGTTTCGACTTCGGCGGGGATCGCTACCGCTACCCGCAGGATCTGCCGAAGGTGGCGGCGAAGGGCGGCCCGCAGTGCACCGACCTTCCGCAGGTGCCTTTCGGCGGGCACGCCCCATTCGTCGTCGCCGACGTCGGCACCAACCCGTTTAGGTACGGAAACCAGCGACTTGTCTGGGACTCCGATCTGATCAAGCAGTGGCTCTTCGGGCCGATCGACGGGCCGCCGCGTAACTCCGCACAGACAACGCAGCCCGGATGATGGGCACACGCATGACGGCGGTCAAGTTCACGGCGTTCGTGGTCGTGATGACGATCCTGACCATTTTTCTGTTCGTCATCTTCAGCCAGTACCGAACCGGTGCGACTAACCGGTATTCGGCGGTGTTCAACGACGTTTCGCGGCTGAAGACCGGACAGACCGTGCGGGTGGCCGGTGTCCGGGTGGGCACCGTGCGCGGCGTCTCGCTGCGACCGGATGAGTCGGTGGTGGTCACCTTTGACGCCGACCGCAACATCGTGCTCACCAGCGGCACCCGGGCCGCGGTGCGCTACCTCAACCTGGTCGGTGACCGCTACCTCGAGCTCGTCGACGGCCCGGGGTCGACGAAGGTGCTGCCGTCCGGTGCGCAGATCCCGGCCGACCGCACCGCGCCGGCGCTCGACCTCGACCTGCTCCTGGGCGGGCTGAAACCGGTGATCCAGGGTTTGAACGCGCACGACGTCAACGCGCTGACCTCGTCGCTGGTGCAGATCTTCCAGGGCCAGGGCGACACCCTGGAGTCCATCATGTCGAAGACGTCGTCGTTCACCACTGCGTTGGCCGACAACAAAGACGTGGTGCAACAGGTGATCGGCAATCTCGACACCGTGCTGGCCACGATCGACAAGGAGGGCGCCAACTTCTCGGCGACGATCGACCGCCTGGAACGGCTAGTCACCGGGCTTGCCGCAGACAAAGACCCGATCGGCGCCGCGATCACCGCATTGGACAACGGGACCGCGTCCCTGGCCGATCTGCTGCCCCGGGCGCGGCCACCGCTGTCGGGTGCGGTGGCTCAGGTGAACCGGTTGGCCCCGCTGCTCGACGACAACAAGGATCAGCTGGAGTTCGCCCTGCGCAAGGCCCCGGAAAACTACCGCAAGATGATCCGGGCCGGCTCCTACGGCAGCCACATCAACTGGTACACCTGCTCACTGGACTGGCGAGTCACCGATTTACAGAACCGCACCGTGCATGTGAAGTGGATCGAGCAAGACGGTGGGAGGTGCGCAGAACCCGATGGGTAAATACCGTGGCGCTCAGCTGATCCGGGCGGGTGTGCTCGGTGTCGTCCTGGCGCTGCTCGTCATCGGCGTGGGCCTTGCGCCCGACCGGCTGGTGTCGTGGGCGACGGCCGTGCGCTACCAGGCGCTCTTCTCCGACGCGGGCGGTCTGGCCGTGGGCAACGACGTGACGGTGTCGGGGGTCAAGGTCGGCGCGGTGTCGGGCATGTCGCTGGCCGACGGTGAGGCGCTGGTCACCTTCACCGCCAAGGCCAGCGTCCCGCTCGGGTCGGATACCACCGCGCAGATCCGCACCGGCACCCTGCTGGGCGAGCGGGTGCTGACCTTGGAGTCGGCCGGCAGCACCTCGATGCATCCGATGGGCGTGATACCGCTCACCCGGACGTCGTCGCCCTACCTGCTCACCGACGCGGTCAGCGAGTCCACGACCAACATCGCCGGAACCGACACCGCGATGGTGAACCGGTCGCTGGACACCCTCTCGGAGACGATCGACCAGATAGCACCACAGTTGGGCCCGACGTTTGACGGGCTGACCCGGCTCTCGCAGACGCTCAACAGCCGCAACCAGAACCTGCGCGATCTGCTCAGCACCGCCGGCGACGTCACCGGGATCCTCTCGGAACGCAGCCAGCGGGTCAATACCTTGATCCTCAACGCCAATGACCTGGTCGCCGTCTTGGCCCAGCGGCGGCAAGCGATCGTCGATGTGCTGGCGAACACCTCCGTTGTCGCCACCCAGCTGACCGGGTTGGTGCACGACAACGAAGCCAAGCTGGCGCCGGCCTTGAAGAGACTGAACTCGGCGACGGAGATGCTGGAGAAAAATCGGGACAATATCTCGATGACGCTCAAGCGTTTCCCGCCCTACATGACAACCCTCGGTGAGGTGGTTGCCAGCGGTCCGTTTTACGTGTCGTTCGAAGCCAACCTCACGCCGCTGCAGCTGCTTCAGCCGTTCCTGGACTATCTCTGGGGATTCCGCACTTTCGACACCGACCCCGGCCGCGGCCCCGGTGTGCCGTCCCCGTTCCCGCGGGCATACTTCCCGTGGCCGTTGATCCAAGACTATGCCGGGCACCCCTGAGGAGGCGTGATGTCGCGCAAGAAGGTTGCGGCTGCGGCCGGGGTTGTCCTGGCCGGGCTCGCCGTCGCGGCCGCCGCTTTGGTCGTCCATAAAACGTTCCTGCGCCCGAAGACCGTCACCGCCTACTTCACCAGCGCGACCGCCACTTACCCCGGCGATGACGTGCGGGTCTCCGGCGTCACGGTGGGCAGCATCGCCGCCGTGCAACCCGAGGGGACTCGGGTCAAAATGACGCTGCGCGTTGCCCGCGACGTGCCCATCCCCGCCGACGCCAAGGCGGTGATCGTCGCCCAGAATCTGGTCGCGGCCCGTTATGTGCAACTCACCCCGGCCTATCGGTCGAACGGCGAGAAGATGCGCGACGGCGCGGTGATTCCGGTCGAACGCACGGCGGTGCCCGTCGAGTGGGATGAGGTGAAAACCGAACTGATGCGCCTAGCAACCGACCTGGGACCCAACAGTCAGGTGTCGACGCCGTCGGTGGCGCGGTTCATCGACAGCACCGCCGACGCCCTGCAAGGCAACGGCGAGCGGCTGCGCCAGACGCTGGCTCAGCTGTCCGGTGTGGGGCGAATCCTCGGCGAGGGCAGCGGCAACGTCGTCGACATCATCAAGAACCTGCAGACCTTCGTCACGGCCCTTCGCGACAGCAACACCCAGATCGTGCAGTTCCAGGATCGGTTCGCCACCCTCACCAGCGTGGTCAACGAAAGCAGGTCCGACCTGGATGCGGCGTTGACGCACCTGTCGGTGGCGCTCGGCGAGGTGAAGCGCTTCATCGCGGGCACCCGCGACCAGACCGCCGAACAGGTTGCGCGGTTGGCCGACGTCACCCAGAACCTGGCTGACCACCGCATGAATATCGAAAACAGTTTGCATGTCGCGCCGAATGCACTCGCCAACTTCTACAACATCTACAGCCCTGAAGCCCCATCCGCCGACGGCCTCTTCGCGTTCGACATCTACAACAACCCGGTGTTCGCCGTCTGCACCCAGATCGAGGCCATCGAAAACATCACCGCCGTGGAGTCCGGGAAGCTGTGCGCCCAGCATCTGGGTCCCGCCGCGCGGTTACTGAACTTCAACTTCATGCCGTTGCCGACCGACCTTCTGCTGTCCAAATCGGCAAGCCCGGAGAACCTGATCTACACCGATCCGGCGCTGGTGCCCTGTCACCGCAACTGGGATAAGACCTGCGAGGGAGACATCACCGGTTCCGTCCCGCGTCCGGCCGAGGTGCCGCCGGCGGTGTCGGCGTACACCGGGCTGCCCGGCGACACCAATCCGCGCTGGGGACCGGGAGCGTACTGGGCGCCGACACCTCCGCCACCGCCGCGGGCCGTCTCGTTGCCGCCCGAGCCGGTGCCGGCTGCGCCCGGGCCGCCGCCGGTCGGCCCGCCGACGGTGTCGGGCCTGCTGCTCCCCACGGAGGTGCTGTCGTCGTGACTCGTACCGGCTTGGAAAGGCAGGGCCGCTCACGGGTTGCGGGTGTCGCCGCCAGGGTGTTGGTCGCCGTGGCGTCTGTGGTGCTCACCGCGACGGGCTGCGCGTTCGGGGGTCTGAACTCGGTGCCGCTGCCCGGCGCGGTGGGACGCGGGCCGGGCGCCCAGATTTTCCACGTCGAGCTACCCAATGTGGCCACCATGGAGTCGAATTCGCCGGTCACGATCGATGACGTGGTGGTGGGCAGCGTCGGCAGAATGACCGTGCAGGGTTGGCATGCCGACGTCGAGGTCGGGGTACGGCCCGGTGTCGTGGTGCCCGCCAATGTGACCGCGAGCGTCGGACAGACCAGCCTGCTGGGTTCGATGCACCTTGAGCTCAACCCGCCGGTCGGCCAGCCGCCGACCGGACGGCTCAAACCGGGCGCTACCATCCCGCTGAACAAGTCGTCGACGTATCCGTCGACCGAGCAGACCTTGTCGACACTGGCGGCCGTGGTGAACTCCGGAGGGTTGGGGCAGCTCGGCGACATCGTCCACAATGTGGGTGCCGCATTGTCCGGGCGGGAACGCGAGGTCCGTGATCTGCTGACCCGGCTCGACACCCTGGTGGGTATCTTCGACGATCAGCGTGACAACATCGTCGCGGCCACCAAGGGCTTGAACCGCCTCGCCGGCACCTTCGCCGACCAGCGCGACGTCGTCACCCGGGCACTGCGGACGGTGCCGCCCGCGCTGGACGTGCTGGTCCGGGAACGGCCGCGGCTGACGACGGCACTAGACAAACTGCGGGTTTTCAGTGACACCGCCACCGGCCTGATCAACGACACCCAGGCTGACCTGGTGCGCAACCTGAACAACCTGGTGCCGACAGTGTGTTCGCTCGCCGAGGTCGGTCCCAAGCTCGACCTCGCTGTGGGCTTTCTGGCAAGTGCGTTCCCCTACGGCCAAGGCCTGGTCGATCGGGGCGTGAAGGGTGACTATTTCAATGTTTTCCTCATTCTCGATTTCACCCGCGCTCGGCTCAAGCAACAACTGTTGGCGGGCACCGGCTACCAGGCACAGAACATCGTTCAGGTACCGGCGCCGGGAGATGCGGGATACGACGCGTTCCTGGAGCGATACCCGAACGGGGACGGCTACACTGACCTGCCGCGAACTCCGCCGCCCCCGGATCGGTGCGACCCGGACACTTTGGCGTTGCCGAACGGGAATGGAGGCGGGTAGATGCTGACCCGTTTCGTGCGAATCCAGCTGATCGTCTTCGTGATCGCGTCGATCATCGGCGTGGTCGTGATGGCCTTTGCCTACCTGCAGGTGCCGACCCTGTTGGGCATCGGCCGGATGACCGTCGCACTGGAGCTGCCCGCCTCGGGGGGGTTGTATCGCTTCTCCAACGTGACCTACCGCGGTGTGCAGGTCGGCACGGTCACCGCGGTGCGGCTGACCCCCAACGGGGTGAAAGCGACACTGTCACTGGGCACCTCGCCGAAGATACCGGCGGACCTGCAGGCCGACGTGCGCAGCGTCTCCGCGGTCGGCGAACAATACATCGACCTGCGGCCGCGTACCGACTCGCCGCCCTACCTGCGGAACGGCTCGGTGATCGCGATGGCCGACGCCAGCATCCCGCAGCCGGTGGGACCGATGTTGGATCAGGCCAGCGCCTTGATCAACAGCATCCCCAAGGACAAGCTCGGCGCCTTGACCGACGAATCGTTCACTGGTTTCAACGGATCCGGGTTTGACCTGGGGTCGCTTCTCGACTCGTCGGCCAGGGTGACCGGCGACGTCAACGGCGTGTCGGGCCGCGCCCGAGCGCTGGTCGACGACTCGGTACCGCTGCTGGACTCGCAGGCCCAGACCGCGGACTCGACCAGGGTGTGGGCCCGCAGCCTGGCCGGGGTGACCGAGCAGGTGGCGGTCGACGACGCCCAGCTGCGCACGGTGCTGCGGGACGCGCCGGGTGCCGCCCGGCAGGCTCAGGCACTGTTCGAACAGGTCAAGCCGACGCTGCCGGTGTTACTGGCCAACCTGACCAGCCTCGGCCAGGTCGCCGTGACCTATCACCCGTCCCTGGAACAGCTGCTGGTGCTGTTCCCGCCGCTGATCGCCAGCATGCAGTCGATAGCGCCGTCCAACAACTACACTGACATCGCACCGAATGGTTTCCACCTCCAGGAAGGCGACCCGCCACCGTGCTTTGTCGGCTTCTTACCGCCGCAGCTGTGGCGCTCCCCGGCCGACACCACGACGATCGACGCGCCGGACGGCCTGTACTGCAAGCTGCCACAGGACTCGCCGCTGGTGGTTCGTGGTGCGCGCAACTATCCCTGCATGACTCGTCCCGGCAAGCGTGCGCCGACCGTCGAGATCTGCAACAGCGACAAGCCCTACGAGCCGCTGGCCATGCGGCAGCACTGGACCGGGCCGTACCCGATCGACCCGAATCTGCTGTCGCAGGGCATACCGCCCGACGATCGCATCGGATACGAGATTGGCGCCCGCGCCGCCGACCTCTACGGCCCGCTCGGAGGATCGGCGCTGCCACCTCCTGGGGAACTGCCCCCGCCCCCGCCCCCGGGGCCGGCGCCGGTGCCAGCACCGCTGCCGCCGTTGCCGCCGCCGGGAATGGTGTGGCCGATCAACCCCGCCCAGCCGGCGCTGCCCTACGCGCCCGGCCCGCCGCCGCCCGGCCCCGGCAACTGGGCGGCGCCCGCAGCCCCGCCGCCCGGCCCCGGCAACGCGTCGGCGCCCGCCCCGGCAGCACCCGTCGCGCCGGCTGACGCCGCACCACCGCCCGGTACACCAGCTGTGCCATCGGTGGCCCCAAGTTCGTTCGGCCGCAACGGGTCTAGGCATGCTCCCGCGGTTGGCGTCGCCGAATACAACCCGCGCACCGGTTCCTACGTCGCACCGGATGGCCGCCTCTATCGGCAGGCAGACCTAGTGACCTCGCCGGATCATCGGGCCAAGACGTGGAAGGACCTGATTCTCACGCGGTCTTGACCAACGTGAACGGCATCTCGACAAACGTCCACTGATTGAGTCCGCACGCGCCGCTGGGGCCGAGGGTTTCGTCCCAGCCGCGCAGGTGGTCGTTATCGGTCGGGTAGAACTTGAAGTGCTGATGGCCGGGGAACACCGTGCCGTCGGGGCACCGGACAAAGTCTTCCACGTCGTGGGTGACGAGCCACAGATTGCCCGCAAGGAGTTTGATGGCCGCACTCCACCCTTGGTCGCTGCTCATCTGGCCTGCGCATTCCAGCGAGGTGCTGCAGGTGGTCGCGATGGTCCAGGTACTGATGACAGTTTTCTGGTCGTAAAACTGGTGGTTTAACTGCGCCCAATTGCCGTCGGAGGTAGCCAGGAATGTCCCGTTGAGGGCGACCGGATCGGAAGGTCTGATCGGCTCGGGATACGGATCCGCCGTGCAGACCCAGCCCGGGATGATTGCCGCGGCCACCAGCGCTGCACTTGCCAGCGCGCTGACTCGTCGCATCGATCGCTCCTCACGTCATGTGCGGGCCGCATCAGCCGTCCGCGGCTCTGCCCATTTACCTTAGGACCTTGAGGCGCTCAGACAGGTTCGAATTTCGATATCAGCCAGGCGCCGTTGACCTTTGCCAGCGTTACCCGTACATTGCTCGACGTCAAAATCGGCTTCGGTTTGTCCTTGCTGGTGGTGGTCTGGTGGATGAACAAGAGCACGACCGCCGAGTCCGGATGTAACTCCG
>NZ_JBYCLE010000135.1:0-3981 GCF_057473765.1 Mycobacterium sp. TH-M106
ACCGGGAACTGCCGCTGCGGCTCTTCGAGTTCGGCAGCGTGTACCGCTACGAGCGCTCCGGTGTGGTGCACGGGCTGACCAGGGTGCGCGGCATGACTCAGGACGACGCGCACATCTACTGCGCCCGTGAGCAACTGCACGACGAGCTGGTGTCGCTGCTGCGGTTCGTTCTCGACCTGCTCGCCGATTACGGGCTCGATGAGTTCCACCTGGAACTGTCCACGCGCGATCCAGACAAGTTCGTCGGGTCCGATGCGGTGTGGGACGAGGCGACCGAGATCCTGCGCGGGGTTGCCACCGCATCCGGGCTGAACCCGGTGCTCGATCCCGGCGGTGCGGCGTTCTACGGGCCGAAGATCTCGGTGCAGGTCACCGATGCGCTCGGGCGCAGCTGGCAGATGTCGACCATCCAGCTGGACTTCACCATGCCGGAGCGGTTCGACCTGGAATACACCGCACCCGACGGCACCCGTCAGCGGCCGGTGCTCATCCACCGGGCGCTGTTCGGGTCGATCGAGCGGTTCTTCGGGGTGCTGACCGAGCACTACGCCGGCGCCTTCCCGGCCTGGCTGGCGCCGGTGCAGGTGGTCGGCATCCCGGTCGCCGATCACCACGTGGAATATCTGGACGATGTTGCTGCACAGCTCAAGTCACACGGCATCCGGGTCGAGGTGGACTCCGGCGATGACCGGATGGCCAAAAAGATCGTCACCCACACCAATCAGAAGGTGCCGTTCCTGCTGCTGGCCGGCGACCGCGACGTTGCCGCCGGTGCCGTGAGCTTCCGGTTCGGCGACCGCAGCCAGATCAACGGAGTGCCCCGCGACGATGCGGTCGCGGCGATTGCCAGCTGGATCTTCGAACGTGAAAATGCCGCCCCGACAGCGGAGACGGTGAAGGTGGGTGGTCCAACGTGACCGACGGTGGCGGCCGTGACGAGCGCTCGCGCGAGGAGCGGATGACCCGCATCAAGCACGGTGACGAGCGCGCGATCGTCGATCACGGCGTCGGTGAGCCCGATCATCTGGCGCGGCTGTGGACGCCGTACCGGATGACCTACCTGGCCGAAGCCCCGTTCAAGCGGCATCCGTCCGGGGTGTCGGGATCGGGGAGATCCGAACAGCCGTTCACCGACATCCCCAGCCTGCCGGATGAGGATGGCCTGGTGGTGGCCCGCGGGGAGCACGTCTACGCCGTGCTCAACCTGTACCCGTACAACCCGGGGCATCTGATGGTGGTGCCGTACCGGCGGTTCTCCGAAATCGAGGATCTAACCGCGGCCGAGGGCGCGGAGCTGATGGCGTTCATCCAGAAAGCGATTCGGGTGATCAAGGCGGTGTCGCACCCGCACGGCTTTAATGTCGGCCTGAACCTGGGAACGTCGGCGGGCGGGTCGCTCGCTGAGCACCTGCACGTGCATGTCGTCCCGCGCTGGAGCGGCGACGCCAACTTCATCACCATCGTCGGAAGGTCCAAAGTCATCCCCCAGCTGCTGCGCGACACCCGTCAGCTGCTGGCCGACGAGTGGGCCGAACAATCATGAGCCGGCTGCATTTCCTGTCGAGGGCGGCGTTCACCACCATCACCACGCCAGCGGCAAAAGTGTTTCTGCGAGCCGGGTTCGCCCCCGACATCGTCACCGTCCTCGGCACTGCGGGATCGGTGCTGGCCGCACTGACGCTGTTCCCGACCGGCCGGCTGTTTGCCGGTGCGCTGGGGGTCGGGTTCTTCGTGTTGTTCGACATGCTCGACGGGGCGATGGCGCGGCTGAGCGGCGGCGGCAGCCGCTTCGGCGCGGTGCTGGACGCCACCTGCGACCGCATCAGCGACGGCGCGGTGTTCTGCGGCCTGGCCTGGTGGGCCGCATTCGGGCTGGACAGCGCGCCGCTGGTGGTGGCCACCCTGGTCTGCCTGGTCACCTCGCAGGTGATCTCCTACATCAAGGCCAGGGCTGAAGCCAGCGGGCTGCGCGGCGGCGGGGGTTTCATCGAACGGCCGGAACGGTTGATCACCGTCCTGCTCGGCGCCGGGTTGTCGGACCTGCCCGGCTTCGCGTTGCCGTGGGCGCTGCACGTGGCGATGTGGCTGCTGGCGGTCGCCAGCCTGATCACTGTAGTGCAGCGGCTGCACACCGTGCGCACCTCGCCGGGCGCGGTCGAACCATGATCGCTTTGCCGGCCGGGGTGGGCGCACTTCGCGGCAGGGTGACCGAGTTTGGCTATGCGGCGGGTTGGATGGCTGTGCAGACGATGCCGGAGTTCTTCGCCCGCAACGTATTCGATGCCGGAGCGCGCTACGCTGCGCTGGGCGGAGGACCAGATCAGCTGCGCAAGAACCTGGCCCGCGTCATCGGCGTTGCACCGGTCGAGGTGCCACCGGCGTTGATCCGCGCTTCGCTGGCGTCTTATGCACGCTACTGGCGGGAGGTGTTCCGGCTGCCCACCATGAACCACGTCGCGCTGGCGCGGCAGTTCGATCACATGGTCGCGGGCAAGGAGCGTCTGGCCGCCGCGCTGGCAGCGGGCCGCGGAGCAGTGCTGGCGCTGCCGCACAGCGGCAACTGGGACATGGCCGGGGTGTGGGTGGTCCAGACGTTCGGCGGGTTGACAACCGTCGCCGAACGGCTGAAACCCGAGTCGCTGTATCGGCGTTTCCGCGACTACCGGGAAAGCCTCGGCTTCGAGATATTGCCGCTCACCGGCGGTCGACGCCCTCCGTACGAGGTGCTGGTCGAACGGCTGAGGCAGAACCGGATAGTGTGCCTGATGGCCGAACGCGACTTGACTCGCAGCGGCGTGCAGGTCGACTTCTTCGGCGAGCCCACCCGGATGCCGGCCGGGCCCGCCAAACTCGCGATCGACACCGGGGCGGCATTGTTGCCGGTGCACGGCTGGTTCTCCGGCGACCGTTGGGGCTTCCAGGTCCACCCGGAACTCGACTGCACCAGCGGCGTGAAAGCCATCACCCAGGAGCTGGCCGATCGGTTCGCCGCCGGCATCGCCGCACACCCAGCGGATTGGCACATGCTGCAACCGCAGTGGCTGGCCGACCTCTCCGATGCGCAGCGGGCCCGGCTGGATCAGCCCGGGGAGCTCTGATGCGGATCGGCATGGTGTGCCCGTACTCGTTCGACGTGCCCGGCGGGGTGCAGTCTCACGTGCTGCAGCTGGCCGCGGTGATGCGGGACCGCGGCCACCAGGTCAGCGTGTTGGCGCCGTCGTCGCCCCACGTCAGCCTGCCCGATTACGTCGTCTCCGGCGGCAAGGCCGTTCCCATCCCGTACAACGGGTCGGTGGCCCGGCTGCGGTTCGGCCCGGCGACCCACCGGAAGGTCAAAGCGTGGCTGGTCGACGGCGACTTCGACGTGCTGCACTTGCACGAGCCGAATGCGCCCAGCCTGTCGATGCTGGCCCTGATGGTGGCCGAGGGCCCGATCGTGGCGACATTTCACACCTCGACCACCAAATCGCTGACGCTGAGCGTGTTCCAGGGCGTGCTGCGCCCTTGGCACGAGAAGATCGTCGGCCGGATCGCGGTCTCCGATCTGGCCCGGCGCTGGCAGATGGAAGCACTGGGGTCCGACGCGGTCGAGATTCCCAACGGTGTCGATGTGGCCGCGTTCGCCTCGGCGGCACAGCTGCCCGGCTATCCGCGACCGGGCCGCACGGCGCTGTTCTTGGGCCGCTACGACGAACCCCGCAAGGGGATGGCGGTGCTGCTGCGTGCGTTGCCGGCCCTGGTGGACCGTTTCCCCGACGTGGAGCTGTTGGTCGTCGGCCGCGGTGACGAGGACGAATTACGAAGCCGAGCAGGCAAACTCGCAAGCCACCTGCGCATACTGGGCCAAGTCGACGACGCCGAGAAGGCCGCGGCGTTGCGCAGCGCCGACGTGTACTGCGCGCCGCACACCGGCGGGGAGAGTTTCGGCATCGTGCTGGTGGAGGCGATGGCCGCCGGCACCGCGGTGGTGGCCAGCGACCT
>NZ_JBYCLE010000136.1:0-4506 GCF_057473765.1 Mycobacterium sp. TH-M106
AGGATCCCCGCGCGTCGGTGTAGGCGAAAGCCTGAATGTAACCCTGGTTGACCAGCCTGCGGTACGGCTCCCGCGAGCTGACGTGGCCCAGGTCGTACAACACCTTGTGCCAGAACCGCGAATACAACAGGTGCAGCACGGCGTGCTCGACACCCCCGACGTACAGGTCCACACCGCCGGGGTCGGCGGCCCCGTGCTCGGCGGGCCTGGGGCCCATCCAGTACGCCTCGTTCTCGGCGGCGCAGAACCTCGCCGAGTTGTGCGGGTCTGTGTAGCGCAATTCATACCAGGAGCTGCCGGCCCACTGCGGCATCACGTTGGTGTCACGGGTGTACGGCTTCAGACCGTCACCCAGGTCCAGCTCGACGTGCACCCAGTCGGTCGATTTGGCCAGCGGCGGAGACGGCACGCTGTCGGCGTCGTCCGGGTCGAACAGCACCGGCAAGTAGTCGCCCACGTCCGGCAGTTCGACCGGCAGCGCCGCCGCGTCTAACGGGTGCGGCCGTCCGTCGCCGTCGTAGACGATCGGGAACGGCTCGCCCCAATACCGTTGCCGAGCGAAAAGCCAGTCCCGCAGCTTGTATTCGACACGTCCCCACCCGCGGCCGTCGGCCTGCAGCCGCTCGGTGACGGCCTCTTTGGCGCGCGCCACGCTCATGCCGTCCAGGTAGCCCGAGTTGACCAGGACGCCGTCACCGACGTAGGAGGAGTGCGCAATGTCGCCACCGGAGATGACTTCCACCACCGGCAGGCCGAATTCGTGGGCGAACTCCCAGTCACGCTGGTCATGGCCGGGCACCGCCATGATCGCCCCGGTGCCGTACCCGGCCAGCACGTAGTCGGCGATGAAGATCGGAACCCGTTCACCGTTGACGGGATTGGTTGCGTAAGCGCCCAGGAACACCCCGGTCTTCGTCTTGTTCTCCTGACGCTCCAGATCCGACTTCGCGCCAATGGCTTTGCGGTAGTCGGCGACGGCTTCGGCCGGCGTCGCGGCACCGAACGTCCAGCGCGGATCGACCGCGCCCGGCCAGGTGGCCGCGGTCAGCGAGTCGACCAGATCGTGCTCGGGGGCCAGCACCAGATAGCTGGCGCCGAACAGGGTGTCCGGACGGGTGGTGAACACCTCGATGTCGACAGTTCCGCCCGCAGCTGTACCCGCGGCGAACAACACCGAGGCGCCGGTGGAGCGGCCAATCCAGTTGCGCTGCATGGTCTTGACCTTCTCCGGCCAGTCCAGCATCTCGAGGTCGTCGAGCAATCGGTCGGCGTAAGCAGTGATGCGCATCATCCACTGCCGCAGACGCTTACGGAAGACCGGGAAGTTGCCGCGATCGCTGCGACCCTCGGCAGTGACCTCCTCGTTGGCCAGCACCGTGCCCAGGCCGGGGCACCAGTTCACCATCGAGTCGCAGCGGTAGACCAGCCGATGGCCGTCTATCACGTCGGCGCGATCGCTGGCCGACAACTCGCGCCAGATCCGGCCGTCGTCGAGGTTGCGTGCGCCGGAGTCAAATTCAGCGATCAACTCGCTGATCGGACGCGCTTTGCCCGCGGCGGTGTCGAACCACGCGTTGTAGATCTGTAAGAAGATCCACTGTGTCCATTTGTAGAACTCGGCGTCGGTGGTGGCGAAGCTGCGCCGACTGTCGTGGCCGAAACCCAGCCGTCCCAGCTGGCGCCGAAAATTGTCGATGTTGGCCTCGGTCCTGGCCCGTGGATGCGTGCCGGTTTGCACCGCGTACTGCTCGGCCGGCAGCCCGAATGCGTCAAACCCCAATGCGTGCAGCACATTGCGGCCGGTCATTCGAGAGTAGCGGGCGTAGACGTCGGTGGCGATGTAGCCCAGCGGATGGCCGACGTGCAGCCCGTCGCCCGATGGGTACGGGAACATGTCCTGCACGAAGACCTTGTCGGCGGGCACCGCCGACCCGTCCGGAGCGGCCAGCGAGCCGACCGGATTGTCGACGTTGAAGGTCCCCCACCGGGCCCACCGGTCCTGCCACTGACGTTCGATGCGGCCCGCCAGCTCGGCAGTGTAACGGTGCGGGGGTGCGTCAGCGTCGGGGTTAGCGGCAGAGCCGCGGTGCTGCGCGGCCGACGATCCAGTCACCTCAACAGGGTATAAGGCGCCCGGGTCGGCACGGCTTGGTCTCGATTGGGTTGCAGAGCGGTGAGGGTGTCTTCCGGCGCTGGTGAACGGCGTGAGCCGCTGGTTACAGTCGGGTGGGTGACCAGGGGTGTCGCCCCACCACTCGGAAGGACCGACCCAGATGAGGCAGACCATCAGCGGCTGGCGGCTACTGACCGGCTTCCTGGCGGCGGGGGTGGTCGCAGCGGCGGCCGGGGCGGGGTTCTTCGGCACCGTCGCGGCGGCGGAACCCATACCGCCGCCGACCCCGGGTCAAACCTCGGCCACCACCACCCCGCCCGCGATGCCCGCCGCGGCGGCACCGACAGTCCTGCCCGGGTCCAGCGGGACCGCCCCGACCGCCCCGACCCGGGTCCCGGCCAGCTCCGGAACGCTCCGCGACTTCTTCGCCCAGCACGACGTGCAGCTGGAGCCTCAACAGGCAGCCGGCTTCACCCCGCTCGACATCACCCTGCCCGTGCCAACCGGCTGGACCCTGGTCCCCGACCCGAACGTCCCGGATGCGTTCGCAGTGATCGCCGACCGGGGCAGTCCTGCCCTTTACACACCGAACGCCGCGGTGGTGGTTTATCGGCTGGTGGGTCACTTCGACCCCGGGGAAGCCATCACCCATGGCTACATCGACAGCCAGCAGCTGCCCGCCTGGCGGACCACCAATGCGTCGCTGGCCGACTTCGGGGGTTTCCCGTCATCGCTGATCGAAGGCACCTACCGGCAGAACGACATGACGCTCAACACCTCGCGGCGCCACGTGATAGCGACTTCTGGAGTGAACAACTACCTGGTGACGGCGACGGTCACCACCGGCATTGGTGAATCCATCGGCAACGCGCCGGCCACCGACGCCATCATCAACGGCTTCCGGGTGAGCGCACCCGGTGCCGCCGCGCAGGGGTTACCATCGCATACCGCTTCGCCGCAGCCGTCCAGACCGGCGCTGCCGGCGCGGCCGCGCGGTTGACCGCTGCCGCCCGGCATGTGCGGTGTGCCGTGCGCCGACCGAATCCGGCCAGACGGGACTGCGTTTCAGTTCCGGCTGATGTCGATCGGATGGGTGGCCAGCAGCGGCAGCGGCAGCGGCTGCCGGCGTAGTGCCCGCCCCCAAAGGTCCACCCTGGCCGGGGCCAACACGTCCGACGGCAGCGCCGACACCACGATCCAGTCGTCTCGCTCGATCTCGCCTTCGAGCTGGCCGATCGTCCAGCCCGCGTAACCCGCGAAAATCCGGACGCCCTCGACGAACGGCGCGATCGTCTGCGGGTCGGCGTCGAGGTCGACCATCACCATGCGGCCCGCGACATGGCGCAGCCCTGACATGTTGTGCGGGTCCACACCGACCCGCACAACCGCCAGGCACAGCGCGGCATCACGCTTGACCGGCCCGCCGACAAACATCGTCTTCGGCTTGCTGGCCAACTCCGACCACTGCGGCAGCAGGTTGTAGACAGCGGTTTCGCTGGGCCGGTTGAGCACCACGCCGAGCGTCCCGCCGTCGTTGTGCTCGACCACGTAGATGACGCTTCGGCGAAACGTCGGCTCCAACAGGTCGGTGTTGGCCAGCAGCAACGCGCCCGCACGCACCCGATACGCCGCGGGCGCGACGTGGTCTTCGGGCTCTTCAGGTTGCGGCACCACACCATCATGGCATCAGCGCCGCTCGAAAGTGGTGAGCCGTGACCAACCGTGAGGGCCGCCGGGATATTTGTACTCTGGTCTGGAGCCGGGCCGTACCACCTGCCCGCATCCGGAAGTAGGTTTCATGGTAGATGCTCGCGCGCACATGACGCTGTGGCACTCGGCGCGCAGCCTACCCGACTTCTGGCGGCTGCTGAAGCTGCGCGCGGCAAGCCAATTCGGCGATGGTCTGTTCCAGGCCGGACTGGCCGGTGCGCTGCTGTTCAACCCGGACCGGGCGGCCGACCCGTGGGCGATCGCGGGGGCCTTCACCGTGTTGTTCCTGCCGTACTCGCTGCTGGGTCCGTTCGCCGGCGCACTGCTGGACCGGTGGGATCGACGACTGGTGCTCATCGCTGCCAACCTGGCCCGCCTGGTGCTGGTGGTTGGGATCGCCGCGTTACTGGCCGCCGGGGCCGCTGACCTGGTTGTGCTCTGCGCGGCGTTGATCGCCAACGGGTTCACCCGGTTCGTCGCATCCGGGCTGTCGGCGGCACTGCCGCATGTAGTACCGCGCGAACAGGTGGTCCCGATGAATTCGCTGGCGATCGCGACGGGCTCGATCGCTGCCTTCATCGGCGCGAACTTCATGCTGGTGCCGCGCTGGCTGGTGGGCGCCGACGACCGCGGCGCCGCGTCGATCATCTTGATCGACGCGATCCCGGTGGCGATCGCGTTGA
>NZ_JBYCLE010000137.1:0-13752 GCF_057473765.1 Mycobacterium sp. TH-M106
ATCACCGTGCGCACAATCCGGGTCGACAACACTTTGCCAGCCGCGATCAACGCCTCGATCTGGGTGAGTTCGGCCTGCTGCTTCTCACCACGCCGCCCCGACACCGCCGCCGGCGCGATCGGCACCACGAACCCCGCACCCCACTGCAACCCGATCAACCGCCCAGCATCATCGGTTTTCGGTCGTAGCGCACCATGACCGTCCTTAGCCGACAACGAACGCAGACCGCGCCGGCCGTTCTTGAACCGCGGCTTGCCCCGTTGACCGAGATGCCACCGCTTGACGGCAGCAAAGGCCCGCGCCCCCAGATTCTGAGTCTCCTGCGCCGGCAGGTGATCCCGCACCCACGACTTGCGCAGCGACGACGCGAACGACTGCGCCGCATCAGCGGTGAGCCAATGCGCGGCCTGCACTGCCGCAAACGCCACACCCCGATACGTGCGCTCGGCGGCCGTGCGCCGCGGCAGCTCCCGCGCCGCAGCCCAAGCCGGATCGGCCTTCACCGCCCGGCTACGCGTGATGAACTCGCCCAACACCGCGTTATACACCCGCACCCCGGTGAAAAACCGGATACCGATCTCACGGCACTGCGTTGGATTCGGGCGCAGCGGCCACGACCGCACATGCGTCGGCGCACCCTTCGGACGCTTCCGCGCCCGCGGTTTGCGCACCGGCTCGGCGGCCGGTGTCGGTGGGATGCGGGAGGACTTAGCCACAGCACAACCGTAGAGGTGCCCACTGACAACAACGACCTACCGCCGCAAACGGCACAGCGCGTCGCTGCTGCACGCCCACCATGTCTTCGTGACCAAATACCGGCGCAAACTTTTCACCGATCCGATGCTCACCTTCACCGAAACCACCCTGCGCACCGTGTGCGCCGAGCTGGATGTCGAGTTGGTCGAGTTCAACGGCGAGGCCGGCCACGTGCACCTGTTCGTCGCGTATCCGCCAACACTGGCGATCTCGACGCTGGCCCAGCGCCTCAAAGGCCGTACGGCTTACGTACCGGGACATGTTGATCCGCCGCGGCGAGCAGCCGTTGCCCGAATCGATGCGCACCCTGGTGCCGGTGTCGATGCGCTGCACCGACGCCTTCGACAGGACGGACAACCGCGTCTCGGTGATGATGCCCTGCCTGCCGGTGGACGAGGAGAATCCAGTGCGGCGGGGCTGACCAAGACCAAGAGCACCGGGCAGCGGCAAGCCGCCAGCTCGCTGATGTCGGCGGCCAACTACCTGCCGTTCCCGCTGACCGCTTGGGCAACGCGGCTGCTGACTCGGTTGCCGCAACACGGCGTGACCACCATCGCGACCAATGTGCCCGGGCCGTCGGAGCCGCTGCACATGATGGGGCGCAAGGTGGTTTCTGTGCTGCCGGTGCCGCCGCTCGCGCTACAGCTGCGGACCGGTGTCGCTATGTTCAGCTATGCCGAGTATCTCTTCTTCGGCATCCTGGCCGACTTCGACACGATGCCCGACGTCGACGAGTTCGCCCTCGGGATCGAAGCCGCGGTGGCCCACCTGGTGGCGAGCAGCAAGCGCCGCAACGCCAGACGGGAGCGCCGGTTGTCACTGGTCGCCAGCGGGTAGCCGGGCGACACGGCTTCACCCGCGATCAGCCGGGCAGCACCGGCACTGCCCCGCCCACCATGAGCGGCGGCACTGCCGACCAGCCCTGCTTGTTCTCGGCGGCGGACGCGGAGAGTTGCATCACCCCGCGAGGGTCGGCCACGTACACCGTCGACGGGTTGGCGGCGATTATCGACACCGGCAGCTGGAGGTTGCCGCCCGGTCCGTCGGAGTTCACGCCGTCGATGTTCACATACGAGACGGGGTGCGCCGGGTCGGTGCGGCTCACCACGATGTCTTCGCCGGTGCGCCACGACAACGACACCACCGAGGAGCCGAGCCCGAAGCCCAACCTGCGCGGGTGGCCGAGCACGAACTGTCCGTCCAGCGTCTGCTCGACGTCGGCCAGGATCACCTGCCCGGCGATGACCATCGCGGCGCGGGTGCCGTCACGAGACAGCTGCAGCTCAGAGATCGAACCCGGGAACTGGGCTGACACCGCCTCGGAATCCACCGGTATGCGCGCCGGTTGCCTCGACGCCGACTCCTGGATGACGCGCAGCACATTGTTGCCGTCGACCACCACCCACACCGCTTCGTCGAGCGACCAGCTGGGCCGTGACAGGCTGTGTCCGTCGGCGGACTGCACGGCCTCCCCGCCGAGATCGCCGATCCACAACGCCGCCGCCGCATCGGGAACGCCGGGGCGCAGCGTCACCACCGAGGCCACCTGGCGCCCGCTGCGGGACAGGGCGGCGGCGGTCTGATCCGGCATCCGGCCGAACACCCCGGCCACGTGCGCGGATTGCTGCCCGTCCAGGGCGACCAGCGACCCACCCACCAGGGCGTGCACACCCGCGCCGGCACCGTCGGCCGTGCCCGGGTCGGTAGCGGCGACATCGGAGGTGGTCCACCCGTCGGCGAACCTGTCATCGAGTGCCGCACCGTCCACGTCGATCACATACGGCCCCTTGACGTCCGACCTGGCCAACGTCCAAATCACCTGCGCGGCAAGTAACTGCCTGCTGTGCGGATCAGTGGTGGACAGGCCGCCCAGGTCAATCCGGGCCCCGCCGTAGCCGCGGCCGACACCACTTTTGCCGCCGTCAGCGCGGGTAACCGGCTCGCGCAGCCGCAACGGCGGGCCGAGCAGGTTCCGCACACTGTTGACCATCTCGGGTCGCGGGCCAGCGATCAGCTTGGAGACCAGTTCGGTGGCCAGCTGGTCGGGGTCGGACACCGCGAGGTATCGGGGATCGGGCACCAGCGCCTTGCCGGTGGGGTCGACGAAGTACAGCGTGTGGCGCTTGTAGATGGCCTGGAACTGCTGCCAATCCAAGAACACCCCGTTGGGCAGCCGGTCTATGCGCCAGCCACCTGACGTCTCGACCAACTCGATCGGGCCGGGATCCGGCAGCACGCCCTCGGCGGTTTCGAACACCCCGATGTCGGACAGCGACCCCAGGATGTCGGCGTGCATGGTGATCGAAACCCGGTCGGCACTTCGGGTTTCGACAAACACCACTTTGTCGATCAGCGTCGCGCTACCGGCGTCGTCCCAGGCGTCGGATGCTTTTTGGGTGAGGAACTGCCGCGCCGCCAGGTGTCGATTGGCTGGATCGGCTGTGGCCTTGAGGAATTCGCGCAGCAGAACGTCGGGGTCCATGCCCGGCGTTGGCTTGGGCAGGTTCGGCGGCGCGGGTCGCTCCACCGTGCCGATGGCCTGCGGAGCCGACGAGCTGGGCACCCCCGCACAGCCCGCCAGCAACGCAGCCACACCGAACAGGGCCAAGACGAGACGCCGCATCAACCGCTCTCCCCCGCAAGCGGGCGGTGCCCCCAGTCGGCGTGCTCACGCACCGGTTGCCGACAGTCCTCGCCTCCGGGTGCCACCGGTTGCGCGATGGGTTTGAGCGGCAGGGGGCTGGTGGTGACTTTGTGGCCGCGCACCAGCGGAAGCGTCAGCCGAAAGCAAGCACCCTTGCCGGGCTCGCCCCAGGCCTCCAGCCGGCCCTGATGCAGCCGGGCGTCCTCGACACTGATCGCCAGGCCCAGCCCGGTGCCGCCGGAGGAGCGTACCCGAGATGGATCCGAGCGCCAGAAGCGGCTGAACACCAGCTTCTCCTCACCGGCCCGCAGCCCGACCCCGTAATCGCGAACCGTGACGGCGACCGTGTCTTCGTCGGCGGCCATCCGGATCAGCACTGGTTTGTGTTCGGCGTGGTCGATGGCGTTGGCGATGAGGTTGCGCAAGATACGCTCCACCCGCCGCGTGTCTACCTCGGCGATCACTTCGCCCGCCGGCATGTCCACCTTCAGCTCCACCCCGGCGTCGTCGGCCAGGTGGCCCACGTTGTCCAACGCACTGTTCACCGTCGAACGCAGATCCACCGCTTCCACCGACAGCTCGGCCACCCCCGCGTCGTGGCGGGAGATCTCCAGCAGGTCACCTAGCAGCATCTCGAACCGGTCCAGCTCACTGACCAACAGTTCGGTGGATCGCCGCAGCGACGGCTCCAGTTCGGCGCTGTGGTCATAGATCAGGTCCGCGGCCATCCGCACCGTGGTCAGCGGCGTGCGCAGCTCGTGGCTGACGTCGGAGGTAAACCGGCGCTGCAGGTTGCCGAACTCCTCCAGTTGGGTGATCTGCCGCGACAGGCTCTCGGCCATGTCGTTGAACGACACCGCCAGCCGCGCCATGTCGTCTTCGCCGCGCACCGGCATCCGCTCGGAGAGGTGCCCTTCGGCGAACCGTTCGGCGATCCGCGAGGCCGACCGCACCGGTACCACCACCTGACGAGACACCAGCAGGGCGATGCCCGCCAGCAGCACCAGCAGCACCAGCCCACCGGTAACCATGGTGCCCCGCACCAGCTGAATCGTTTTCTGCTCATTGCCCAGCGGGAAGATCAGGTACAGCTCCAGGTTGGCCACCCGCGACGCCGCCGGCGTACCGATGACCAGCGCCGGACCAGACAGACCCTCGGCGTGCACGGTCGCATACTGGTAGCTGACCTGCCCGGCTTTGACGAACCCGCGCAGCGCGGGCGGCACCTGGTCGACCGGCCCGGCGGTGGTGGCCGCACGCGGTCCGTCGCCGGGCACCACCAGCGCCGCGTCGAACGCACCCGCCGGACTCCCGGCCGAGACCGGGTCGGTGTTGGACGTCAGGGTGCTGCGGGCCAGTTGCAGGCTAGACGTCAGCGAGCGGGCTTCCTCACCGCCGACGATGCCGCCGACCGTGGTGCGCGCCCGCTCGATCTGCTGGGTGGCCGCCCGGACCTTGACGTCCAGGACCCGGTCGGTGATCTGGCTGGTCAACACGAAGCCGAGCACCAGAATCACCGCGGCGGACAGTCCGAGCGTCAACGTCACCACCCGCAGCTGCAACGAGCGGCGCCACACGACGCCCACGGCCCGACGCACCGCGTTCATCCCGGCCAGCAGCGGGCCCGACCGTCCCCAACGGCCCCTAATGCGCCGCCTGGAACCAAAGATCACCGAGGCCACTTCCCCGGCCCACCGCGAGTCACGGAGGTCCGGCCTTGTATCCCACTCCTCGAACGGTCAGCACCACCTGCGGGTTCTCCGGGTCTTTCTCCACCTTGGCCCGTAATCGCTGCACGTGCACGTTCACCAAACGGGTATCGGCCGGATGCCGGTAGCCCCACACCTGTTCGAGCAGCACGTCACGAGTAAACACCTGACGAGGTTTGCGTGCCAGCGCCACCAGCAGGTCGAACTCCAACGGTGTCAGCGAAATCTGTTCGCCCTGCCGGGTGACCTTATGTGCCGGCACGTCGATGTCGACGTCGTGGATGGACAGCATCTCCGCCGGCTCGTCGTCGTTGCGCCGCAGCCGCGCCCGCACCCGGGCGACCAATTCCTTGGGCTTGAAGGGCTTCATGATGTAGTCGTCGGCACCCGACTCCAGTCCGAGAACCACATCGACGGTGTCCGTCTTGGCGGTCAGCATGACGATCGGCACACCGGAGTCCGCGCGCAACACCCGGCACACGTCGATGCCGTTCATGCCGGGCAGCATCAAGTCCAGCAGGACCAAGTCGGGTCGCAGCTCGCGAACCGCTGTGAGCGCCTGTGTGCCGTCGCCGATGACCGCGGTGTCGAAACCCTCCCCGCGTAGCACGATGGTGAGCATCTCGGACAGCGAAGCGTCGTCGTCGACGACGAGAATCCTTTGCCTCATGGCGTCCATGGTGTCATCAGATTGCCATAAAATGTGGCTGCCACACGCGCGTGTTTCGAGTTTAGCTGCAGATATCGGGGATGTCGGGGATCTCGGGGAGGGCGGATGCTAGCACAGCGGCGTCGACGGCCGCGCCGACCACCTGCCAGCGACCGCCGAAGCCGATATCAACCAGTCCGCGATACACCGCGCCGGTGCGGCGCTGCAGGGCCTCGTCGCGTTCGTAGACGTCGCGGCTACGGCCCGTGTCGCTGTCCTCGCGGTGCCGAGCCCGCTGCGCGGCAAGCTGTGCCGGGACATCGAGCAGCACTTGGACTCGCGGCACTGGCAGCGCCAGCCGGCGAAATTCCAGCTCACGCACCCAGTCCACCACCTCCCCGTCAGCGTTCTGGTGCAGTCGCGCAGCGCTGTAGGCAGCGTTGGAGGCCACGTAGCGGTCCAGGATCACCACGTCGTGGCTTTCGTGCAGCGCCTCGATCTCGTCTCTCGCACCGGCCCGGTCCAGCGCGAACAGCATCGCCATCGCATAGACCGATTGCGCCAGGTCACCATGGCCACCGTGCAGGGCCTCGGCGGCGAGATCGGCCGGCACCGAGCGACCGTAGCGGGGGAAGGCCAGCGTGGCCACCGATTTCCCGGCGGCTTGCCACGCCGAGCGCAGCCCGTCGGCCAGGGTGCGCTTGCCGGCGCCGTCGACCCCCTCGATCGCGATCAGCACGACGGGAGCCTATATCGAATGCGTACTCAAACCGTTGGGGAACTCGTCGGCCCCCGTTAAACTGGGCTTTCGCCCAACGAGGGAGCATCTCATGACAACACCCACCGGGGTTCGACGCAACTGGTCAAGCTGGGTCACCATGAGTGCCGCCATAGTTGCCGCGCTGGCCGCTTTAACCGCAGCGTTCTTTGCGTCCGTGTCCCACGAGAAGACTGAATACGCGGCGGCCAACGGCATCAAGCCCGCGTACCAGGCACTGTGCCTCACCTATAGCGACTTCGTCCTCACCCAGGCGCACAACGGCTATACGCCCGAACAAATCCAGCAGGTCATTGATTTCGCCGGCAGTCACAAGGTCGACCCGCCGGCGAACGATCCGAACGGGCCCGATCAATTCGCCATGCCCAGCAGGTGGCCGTCGATCAGTGACGAAAAAGCATGCGGTACACCTGCGGAGATCATCGCCCACGCCAAGCGTTGAACGCTTCCTGCTACCAGCCGCCGCGCCCGCCGCTGTGAATAAAGCCGTTGACCCTGCCGGGGTTGACCCAACCGGGACCGGGGACGCCATGTCCCCAACCACCATGGGCCCAACCGCCATGACCCCAACCACCATGACCCCAACCACCGTGACCCCAACCGGTCGCGATCACGTCAGAACCCACCGGTAGATCGATAGGTCCGCCGTCGGCGACCGCAAAGCTCGTCGCGGCCACGGGGGCAGCCTCAGCTGCGGGAGTGTCGGTGAACCCGGTGAACATGGTCGCACCAGCGAATACACCGGCACCCAGGAGACCGAGCGCCGCAGTGCCGACCGATCGCAGCGAAATCATTTTCGGGGCTCCCTCCGCCACGGTGTCACCGAGACTACTCCAAGCCGGTCGCAGCACCGGCGACGCACGTCAACCGGCATGCCGGGTTGGGGGCGAGCCTCAGTAGCGGTAGTGATCGGGCTTGTAGGGGCCCTCGACGTCGACGCCGATATATTCGGCCTGCTCCTTGGTCAGCTTGGTCAGCGTTCCGCCGAGTGCGGCGACGTGGATGCGGGCCACCTTCTCGTCGAGGTGCTTGGGCAGCCGATACACCTCGTTGTCGTACTGGTCGTTTTTGGTCCACAGCTCAATCTGGGCGATCACCTGGTTGGAGAAGCTGTTGCTCATCACGAACGATGGGTGCCCGGTGGCGTTGCCCAGGTTCAGCAGCCGACCCTCGGACAACACGATGATCGAGCGGCCGGTGTCGGGGAAAGTCCACTGATCGACCTGGGGCTTGATGTTCACCTTGGTGGCGCCCGACCGCTCCAGTGCGGCCATGCCGATCTCGTTGTCGAAGTGGCCGATGTTGCCCAGGATCGCCTGGTTTTTCATTGCTTTCATGTGCGCCAGCGTGATGATGTCCTTGTTGCCGGTGGCGGTGACGACGATATCGGCCTCGCCGATGGCCTGTTCGACGGTCTTGACGTCGAAACCCTCCATCATCGCCTGCAGGGCGTTGATCGGGTCGATCTCGGTGACGGTGACCCGAGCGCCCTGGCCCTTGAGCGATTCCGCGCAGCCTTTGCCGACATCGCCGTAGCCGCAGATCAGCGCATGCTTGCCGCCGATCAGCACGTCGGTTCCGCGGTTGATGCCGTCGATCAGCGAGTGCCGGCAGCCGTACTTGTTGTCGAACTTGGACTTGGTCACCGAGTCGTTGACATTGATCGCCGGGAAGGACAACTCCCCGGCCGCCGCCAGCTGGTAGAGCCGCAGCACCCCGGTAGTGGTCTCCTCGGTGACCCCGCGAACCGACTCGGCGATCGTCGTCCACTTGGTCTTGTCGGTGTCGTACCGCTCGGCCAACTGGGCCAGAAACGCCTTCCACTCGTGCGAATCGTCCTCCTCGGCGGGCGGCACCAGCCCGGCCTTTTCATACCGCGCGCCGTGCAGCACCATCATGGTGGCGTCCCCGCCGTCGTCGAGGATCATGTTCGCCGGCTCGCCGGGCCAGGTCAGCGCCTGCTCGGCCGCCCACCAGTACTCCTGCAGCGTCTCCCCCTTCCAGGCGAAAATCGGTACCCCTTGCGGCTTTTCGACGGTGCCGTGCGGTCCGACGACTACAGCCGCGGCAGCGTGGTCCTGAGTGGAGAAGATGTTGCACGACGCCCATCTGACTTGCGCACCCAGCTCGATCAGCGTTTCGATCAGCACCGCGGTCTGCACCGTCATATGCAGCGATCCCGAAATGCGGGCGCCCTTGAGCGGGGCCACCCCGGCATACTCCCGGCGCAGTGACATCAGACCCGGCATCTCGTGCTCGGCCAGCCGGATCTCCTTGCGGCCGAACTCGGCCAACCCCAGGTCGGCGACCTTGTAGTCGATGCCGTTGGCGGTGTCGGCGGTCACAGCGGTCATAGGGGCCTCTCGTGGGTTCAGTCGGTAAGTTCGGGTACAAGCTACCGGCGCGGGCCGACAAGGGGTAAGCCGGGTCAATCTGCTTCGATCACGCCGTACCGCTCAGCAGCGGGTGTGAACAGCCGCGCCAGATCCGCGGCGACGTCTCCCCCGCGAGCGCGTGGTGCCCCCAGGTCGGCTTCCGGCGGCATCGACACGTAGCTCATGGCCAGGCGTACGATCGCGCGGGCGAGGATGCCGGCGTCGTCGTCGCTGACCTTGACCCAGCTGTGCATGAAAAAGGTCGTCAGGCGTTGCGAGCAGTGGGTGATGATGGGTCCGCTACCGGTGGTGATGATCTGCAGCAGATCGGGCTTGGCAACACCGCTCAGCAGCGAAATCACCAGTGGGTCGGCGGCCGACTCGGAGAAGAACGACCGGAATCCTTCCAGAAAGGCCGCATGCACCTCGCCGACGTTGTTGGCGATGGCGTCCTCCACCGCGTCCACCAGCCGATCAGCCAGCCGCAGCGCGTAGCCCTGCGCCAGGCCCTGCCGCGACCCGAATTCGTTGTAGATGGTCTGCCGGCTGATCCCCGCGGCACCAGCCACGTCTGCCAGTGTGATCGCCGACCAGTCGCGGCTTCCCAGCAGCTCCCGCATCGCGTCAAGCACCGAGTCGCGTAATAGTGCCCTCGATGCCTCGGCAAAGGGGATCCGCTTCACGGTAGCGACACTACTCACGAGCGGACGATCTCCACCATCGCGCATTGCGCCGCCAGACTTCCCTGGCGAATGGAACTACAGCCTCATACCTGAGACCTGGTGCCACACATCTGAGGGTGTGGTGGTCACGATGGTTCGTGGCCCAGAAGCAGGCTGCGTCGGTAGAACTCGTAGAGCCCTCCGAACAGCGTGTCGCTGACCGCGATGGTGTGTTCATCGGGCCCGGTCATCGACAGACCGCGCAGCACGGTGTCTAGGCCCGGGGCCTCCGGGGCGTCGTAGCGGTCGTCGTCGAGATCGGCCTCGTGCACGATCTCGCCGATTCGCCACAACACCGGATCGGCCAATTCGTAACGGCGCAGAATGGTTTCAAATGTGCAGTCGCCGTGATGATGCGACAACTCCACTCCGCGTATGTCGAATGGGGTCACATCGCCGGGAACCTGGTCGGGGTCGGTGACGAACATGAATTCGGCCTCCGGATCCACGAAGCGGCGGATCAGCCACGCGCACGCGGCCCGGTCGATATGCACACCGGCGCGAGTCGCCCACTTCACTGCGGCACCTCCTTGGCCCGATTGCCGGGTGCCGACTCGGTTGCTGCCGCCAGCTTCTGCAGGGCGGCATGGCCGCGCTCCCGCTCGGGTGGTGGGAAGAAGTCGCGGCGGGTGATCTGGTGCCACTGTCTGCGTAACCGCTGCAGCGCCGCCGCACGCGCGGACACATCGAGGCGCGCGGCTGCCGTGGCTTCCGCGGCAAGCTCGACATACTCGGCGGCGCGCGCCGTTGCGATTTGTGCGGCCAGGTCACGCTCCTGGACAGCCGTGCTGGGACGCGCCAACCACACACCGGCCTGGCCACCGGCTTCGATGACCTCGTCGGCCAACCATTCCAGCTGCTCGCGCGTGCGAGCGTCGGCGGGCAGCGCGGCCACGCCGTCGGCCAACTGCGCAACCCCGAGCTTCTTGAGCTTGCGCCACAACGTGATCCGCGGCGTCGAGGGCTCGCGGGGCAATCGATAGCTCAACAACACCCACTCACCCGGACCAGAAATACGCCCACGCATCCGATCTATGTAACCAACCATCGTCGCCGGTTAACCCCGTCAATCGTGGTCATCGTTGCCACCGTCATCAGCGACCGGCTCAACGACCCCCACTCCAGCTACCGCAAGTACGAGTGCACCGGCCGCGACACCGATGTTCCCTGTCCACTTCATCGTTCCCTCCAAACACAGAGTGTAACCATGGTTGTATCACTGGTGGTAGGGGCCTATGGTTAAGCGAGGATGAAGCCCGCGTCGGTCGGATTCGTGGCTGAGCACATCCCTAGATCCAGGAGGGGCCCGTCGATGGTGGTGCATGGAGGTGTGCGTGGAGGGTTTCCGCCTCGAGCAGGTGATGGTGACCAACGGAGCGGTCACGCTGTTGGGGCAGGTCAGTGCGAGCATTCCCGCCGGCCGCTGTACTGCGGTGATGGGTGCCAGCGGGGCGGGAAAGTCGACGCTGTTGCGGTTGCTCAACCGGCTCACCGAGCCCACCGTCGGGTTAGTGTGGCTCGATGGTGTGCCGCTGGCACAACTGGATGTGTTGGCGCTGCGGCGGCGGGTCGGATTGGTCGCCCAAGCCCCGGTGGTGCTGACCGACCAAGTACTCGACGAGGTGCGCGTCGGCCGCCCAGATTTGACCGAGGACCGGGCACTCGAGTTGCTTGCGCGCGTGGGCCTGGCACCTGGGTTCGGGGCGCGTTCGACCGCAGGGTTATCCGGAGGTGAGGCGCAACGGTTGTGTTTGGCCCGGTCGCTGGCTGTCGAGCCGCAAGTGTTGCTGCTCGACGAGCCGACCTCGGCGCTGGACGGCCCCTCAGCCGCGGTCATCGCCACGTTGGTGCGTGGGCATGTGAACAACGGGGGCACAGTGGTACTCGTCAGCCACGACCACGCTCTGGTCGGAAGCCTCGCCGAGCAGGTGTTGGTCCTCGAACAAGGTGAGCTGGTCGCCGACGGACGTCCCGGCGATGTCAATCGCCCATCGCCGCCATGACCGCGGTCGGCGAAGCGACCGATAGGCACCGGTGATGGCGGCAGCCTGCAATGACATCCAGCCGCTGGGACGGCTGCGGTCCACAGGTAGAGCTGACGGCCAGAGCTTGTGACCTCGCAACGATATAAATAACGATATGAAGGGAGGGTTCGAGATGGTCTGGCATGGACTCTTGGCGAAGGCGGCGCCCACGGTGGTGACCGGCGTGGTAGGGGTTGTTGCCTATGAGGCGCTACGCAAGGCGCTGGCAAAGGCCCCGCTGCGGCAGGCAACCGTTTCCGCTACCGCCTGGGCTCTGCGGGTTGCGCGCGAGGCCGAGCGCAAAGCCGAAAACAGCGCCGAGAAGGCTCGATTGACGGTCGCCGACGTTCTCGCCGAGGCGACCGAGCGCATCGGGGAGGAAGTTCTACCACCAGCGGCGGCGGACGTGGGCAGCGACCAGGGTGCTGATGCCGACCACTGAGGCTCATCACGATGCCGGCGTCAAGCTGACTGTCGTGTCCGCCGCCGCGGGCCGGATGCGTGTGCAGACCACCGGGTTTCAGTTCGATGCCAGCCGGGCTGGCGCGATCGAGGACACCGTCTGCACGCTGCCCGGTGTGCGCGCGGTACGCGCATATCCGCGAACCGCATCGATTGTGATCTGGTGTTCGCCTGCCCACTGCGACACCGCCGCCGTCTTGTCAGCAATCGCAGATACGCAGCACATCCCTGCCGCGCCGCTGCCCGAGCGTGGGCTGCACGCGGCCGCTATCGGCAATGGCGGCGTCGTGGGCAAACTCATCGGTGGGATCGCACGAACGCTGTTGGGTCTTGGCCGCGACGTGCCAGAACGTCTGCCCCAAATCCAAAGGCTGCACGAGGCGCTGAATCGCATCGGCTATCACCTCGAGCCGGCCACCACGAGCCCGCCGCCGGGCGACACGGTCAGGCGCCGACGGCGGCCCTGGTTGCGGCCGATGTGGTTGGCAGTGCCGTTGGGGTTGCTGGCGGTGGGACTGACGCATTTTTTCGTCGCTCATTCGTGGGTACGGTGGCTGGCCTCCGTGCACTTGACGGCCGGGTGGCCGTTTGCCCGAGGGCCGACGCGCCGACGGTATCGATCGCCCATCGGCGCCGCCATGGCTACGTCGGCTCCGTCGGTGCCGAGCTGGCGCGGGGTAGCCGCCTCGCTGCTGCTTGTCGCGGTGGCCGCGGCGGTGGCCTACCGGCAGCGGCTGGGGCTGACCCGCGAGCTTGTCGTGGCCGCCGCGCGCGCCGGGGTGCAGTTGATCACAGTCGGTGCGCTCTTGCTTGTGCTGTTTCAGCGAGCCGGACTCCTCGGGGCAGCCGGGTGGGTGGTTGTGATGGTTGTGATCGCCGGGCAGGTCGCCGGGCGCCGTGGAGCGGGCCTGCCGCGGGCCAAGCTGGCCGGCACCGTCGGGGTGGCGGCCGGCAGCGTCCTCACGCTGGCCGCTCTGCTGGCCGGTCGGGTGATCGCCCTCCAGGCCCGCGTGATCGTGCCGGTCGGCGGCATGATCGTCTCGGCTGCGATGCTGGCCGCTGGAATTGCGTTACGGCGGCTACGCGAACAAGCCCAGCAAGCCCGCCCGGCCATCGAAGCCCGCCTGTCCCTCGGACAGTCCTCGCGACAGGCGGTGCTGCCGCACCAACAATCCGCGCTGCGCACCGCACTGCTACCGGCGATCGACTCCACCAAAGTGGTCGGTCTGATCAGCCTGCCCGGGGCGATGACCGGACTCATCCTGGCCGGCGTGAATCCGCTCACAGCCATCCGCTACCAGGTCGTGGTCATGTACATGTTGCTGGCCGCAACCGCGCTTTCCGCGCTCACCGCCGCCCGCCTAGCAGAGCAAGCGATGTTCGATCACGCACACCGGCTACTACCAATACCTCAAGCTAGCGGGCCGCTCTAAGCCAGTTGGTCACTGCGCGAACAGCTTTCGAGCTAGCGATGCAGTCTGGCAGCAGTGTCGGTCAACGTGGGTCACTGTGATTGTGTCGTCGACCATTTAGCTACCCGCGGGTGCGGTTGAGGATCCATTGACGGTCACATCGAAGTTATTGAGCGCTAGGCCGTCGCCGCCACTCCAGGGTTCAAAACCAGCCTGGACAC
>NZ_JBYCLE010000138.1:0-3695 GCF_057473765.1 Mycobacterium sp. TH-M106
GCATAGCGCGGCGTCCATCCCGAAGTCCACAGCACGGCCTTCTTGCCCTCGGCGGTCTCGACCACCGGCTTCCACGGGTTCTTGACGATCCCGCCGATCGCCGCGACCAGGGTGCCCAGCCCGAAGGCGCCGAACCCGATGCCCAGCGACAGCCCGACCAGCTTGCGCCGCTTGATCGTCGAACCTTCCAGAGCGTCGGTCAGATTCGCCACCACCGTTTTGCGGGCCAACTCGGTGGAACGGCCGTCGTGGCGCTCCTGGATCGAGATCTCTTCCGGGATGAACTTTTTGACGAACATCACCGCGCCGATGCCGATCGCCAGCACCGACAGCCCGAAGGTGAGTCCGTACAACGGGGTGGACAGCGCGTACAGGTTGCTGCCCGCGGTGGCCTCCGGCTTGTACCGCCAGGGCCAGAACAAGAAGATCAGCAGCAGCGCCAGCCCGAAAACTCCGCCAGCGAAAAACCACAGCGCCACATGACGTTCGGCGCGCTTTTCGGCCTGGGTCCCCTCGACGGGCCAGCGCGGTTGCCGGAAGACCGTCTCCACACCGTCCAGGCGACCACCCAGGGCAACCAGTTCCTCGCGTGACATGGCAGCCAGCGCCGCATCGTCGGGTTGCTCGGTTCCGTCTTTGCTGATGTCGGTCATGACCGTGCCCCGACCCACAGTGCCCCGCCGATGGCGGCCACCATCCCGATGATCCACATCGCCATGCCCTCTGGCGCGGGCCCGAATCCGCCCAGCCCGTAGCCGCCCGGATTGGATTCCTCGGTAACGGTTTTGACGTAGGCGATGATGTCCTTCTTCTCGTCGAAGGAGAGCTGGCGGTCGGAGAACCGCGGCATGTTCTGCGGCCCGGACAACATCGCGGCCAGAATCTGCTGCTCGTTGGCGTCCGCTAAGTCGGGGGCGTACTTGCCCGACGACAGCGCCCCGCCCTTGCCGGTGAAGTTGTGGCAGGAAGCGCAGTTGAGGCGGAACAAGTCGCCGCCGCGGCCGAGGTTGTGACCGCGCAGCGACGTGGTCGCGATGGCGCCGTTCGAGTCGCGGACCATGGTAGGGCCGCCGCCGTTGGCCTGCACGTAGGCGCCGAGTGCATCGATCTGCGCGGCGTCGAACATCGGGTCCTTGCGGGGTGCCTGGGCCTCGCCGCGAGCCGCGGGCATCCGTCCGGTCGACACCTGGAAATAGACCGCGGCCTCGCCCACGCCGATCAAGCTCGGCCCGCGGTCGGGCACGCCCTGCAGGTTGGCGCCGTGGCACGTTATGCACGACGTGTCGAACAGCTGTTTGCCGGTGCGCAGCAGCGCCGAGTTGGCCTGGTCGGCCACCGCGAGCTGCGGGGACGGTGTCAGCAGCGTTGCCAGCCCGCCGGCCACGGCCAGCGCCGCCGCCAGCAGCAACCCCCCGGACAGCCGGCGCCGAAGCCGTCGTCGGGGGTTGCCGAAGTTGCTCTTCAACCGAACACTCCTGTCCGTCGGGGGCCTGCTCACCGGATGAAGTAGATCGTGGCGAACAGCGCGATCCACACAATGTCGACGAAATGCCAGTAATAGGAGACGACGATAGATGCGGTGGCCTGCGCCGGGGTGAACTTGCTCAGCGTGGTGCGGACCAGCAGGAAGATGAAGGCGATCAGGCCGCCGATGACGTGCAGGCCGTGGAAGCCGGTGCACAGGTAGAACACGCTGCCGTAGGCGCTGGACGGGATGGTGGTGCCGTGACTGGTCAGGTGGTAGTACTCATACGCCTGGCCGAGCACGAAGAACAGGCCCATGAAGAAGGTTGCCACATACCAGCGGCGCAGCCCGAACACGTCACCCTTCTCGGCGGCGAACACCCCCATCTGGCAGGTGAATGACGAAGAAATCAGCACCAGCGTCACCGGGACAGCCTGAAACAGATTCAGGTGCGTCGGCGGCGGCGGCCAGTTGCCGCCGGCTTGAGCGCGTGCGGTGAAATACATCGCGAACAGTCCCGCAAAGAACATCAGCTCGCTGGAGAGCCAGACGATGGTGCCGACACTGACCATGTTCGGCCGGTTCAACGAATGCACCCGCGACGTGATGGCGGTACCGGAGGGCCCCACAGCGCTCGTCACAACCGCAAGTATGACGTGGCGTAGTTGTCGGATTTCACCCGGGGCGCAGAATCGAGGCGAACCACGCCTGGCCTGTGCGGGGCGGGCGTGCGACGATCGCGGCGTGGTCGAGCCAGATCCAGAACCCCCGCAAGCTGTGCGCGGCGAGCCGTGGACGCGGGTTCTGCGGCGATTGACCGGCGGCCAGGACCTAGCCCGCGGGCAGGCGAGTTGGGTGATGGAACAGATCATTACCGGCGCCGCGACACCGGCCCAGATCGCCGCTTTCGGCGTGGCGATGACCATGAAGGGCCCGACCGCGGTCGAGGTCAGTGAGCTGGCCGATGTCATGCTCACCCACGCCCACCTGGTACCGACCGACAAGATCGACGCCGGCAGCGTCGATGTGGTCGGCACCGGCGGTGACGGCACCAACACAGTGAACTTGTCCACCATGGCGGCCATCGTGGTGGCGGCTGCCGGCATACCCGTGGTCAAACACGGCAACCGGGCGGCGAGTTCGCTCTCCGGCGGCGCCGACACGTTGGAAGCACTGGGGGTGCGCATCGATCTGGGCCCCGACGAGGTCGCCCGCAGCGTTGCCGAGGTGGGGATCGGGTTCTGCTTTGCGCCGGCGTTTCATCCCACGTACCGCAACGCGTCGGCGGCGCGGCGCGAGGTCGGGGTTCCGACGGTGTTCAATCTGCTTGGGCCGCTGACCAATCCGGCCAGGCCCCGGGCTGGGCTGATAGGTTGCGCATTCGGCGATCTCGCCGAGGTGATGGCCGGGGTGTTCGCTGCACGCCGATCGTCTGTGCTGGTCGTGCACGGCGACGACGGGCTCGACGAGTTGACCACCACCACCACCAGCACCGTCTGGCGGGTGCAGGCCGGTACCGTGGACCGGCTGACCTTTGACCCGGCCGGATTCGGGTTCCCCCGCGCCGAGGTGGGCCAGCTGCTCGGCGGTGACGCCCACGCCAACGCCGAGGAGACGCGGTCGGTGCTGGCCGGCACCGCCGGCCCGGTCCGCGACGCGGTCGTCCTCAATGCCGCCGGCGCGATGGTCGCTCACGCCGGATTGTCCAGCACCGCCGAATGGTTGCCGGCCTGGGAGGACGGGCTGGCTCGTGCCGTTGCGGCGATCGACTCCGGTGCTGCCGAAGCGCTGCTCGCGCGGTGGGTGCGGTTCGGTCAACAGCTCTGAGCCCTCGACCCCCTGCGCGTCGTTGCGAGCGCGCCGGCACCCGAATTGTTAAATTTTATGTCTCTTGATGGACAAGGACCGTTGCGGTTTCGTAACCTATCCGAGACCTAAATTCGATCGACGCGACATGAGACGGTTGTCGCCGGCAGTTTAAGGATGCAAATCTTGGGTTCTCACCCTACCCACCGGACCGGGCGTGCCATCGAACGATCCGTCGGTGCGGTGGCCAGTATGACGGCCGGCGTCACGGTCCTTGCCGGTCTCCTGATCGGCAGTGTGCGGGCCGACCCGGCCGATGACGCGCTGGCAAAGCTCAACGAGCTGTCCCGCCAGGCCGAACAGACCACCGAGGCGATGCACAGCGCGCAGCTCGACTTCAAGGAAAAGCTTGCGGCTCAACGGG
>NZ_JBYCLE010000139.1:0-2962 GCF_057473765.1 Mycobacterium sp. TH-M106
GGCTGATCGACGCCGGTGACGGTGATCAACACCGGCACCTTGGCCGTACTCAGGTTGACGACACCCCGGCCAACTCGTCGTCGTGGCGGCGGCCGACATGCGCCTCGGCGCGCATCCGCTCCACCATGTGCGGATAGTGCAGCTCGAACGCCGGACGCTCCGAACGGATCCGAGGCAGTTCGGTGAAGTTGTGCCGCGGCGGCGGGCAGCTGGTCGCCCACTCCAGCGAGTTGCCGTACCCCCACGGGTCGTCGACGGTGACCACCTCGCCGTAACGCCAGCTTTTGAACACGTTCCAGGCGAACACCAGCATCGACGCACCCAGGATGAACGACCCGACAGTGGAGACGATATTCAGACCCTGGAAACCATCGGTGGGCAGGTAGTCGGCGTAGCGGCGCGGCATGCCCTCATTGCCCAGCCAGTGCTGCACCAAAAACGTGGTGTGAAACCCGATGAAGGTCAACCAGAAGTGCAGCTTGCCCAGCCGCTCGTCGAGCAGCCGGCCGGTCATCTTCGGAAACCAGAAATAGATGCCGGCGAAGGTGGCGAACACGATCGTGCCGAACAGCACATAGTGGAAGTGCGCCACCACGAAGTAGGAGTCGGTGACGTGGAAGTCCAGCGGCGGGCTGGCCAGCATCACCCCGGTCAGACCGCCGGCCAGGAAGGTGACCACAAAGCCGATCGAGAACAGCATCGGCGTCTCGAACGTCAGCTGGCCCTTCCACATGGTGCCGATCCAGTTGAAGAACTTGATCCCGGTCGGCACCGCGATCAGAAACGTCATGAATGAAAAGAAGGGAAGAAGTACGGCACCCGTCGCGAACATGTGGTGCGCCCACACCGCCGTCGACAACCCGGCGATGGACATCGTCGCATAGATCAGCGTGGTGTAGCCGAAGATCGGCTTGCGGGAGAACACCGGGAAGATCTCGCTGACGATGCCGAAGAACGGCAGCGCGATGATGTAGACCTCGGGGTGGCCGAAGAACCAGAACAGGTGCTGCCACAGGATCACCCCGCCGTTGGCGGCGTCGTAGATATGCCCACCCAAGTGCCGGTCGATGGCCAACCCCAGCAGCGCGGCGGTCAGCAGCGGGAAAACGATCAGCACCATGATCGAGGTGACCAGGATGTTCCAGGTGAAGATCGGCATCCGAAACATCGTCATACCCGGCGCGCGCATGCACACCACGGTGGTGATCATGTTCACCGCGCCCAGGATGGTGCCCAGCCCGCTGACGGCCAGACCCATGATCCACAGATCCCCACCAGCGCCCGGCGAATGCAGTGCGTTAGACAGCGGGGTGTAGGCGGTCCAGCCGAAGTCCGCCGCCCCGCCCGGGGTGATGAACCCGGAGAGTGCGATCGTCGCGCCGAACACGAACAGCCAGAGCGAGAAGGCGTTGAGCCGCGGGAACGCCACATCGGGGGCACCGATCTGTAGCGGCAGCACCAGGTTGGCGAAGCCGAACACGATCGGGGTGGCATAAAACAGCAGCATGATGGTGCCGTGCATGGTGAACAGCTGGTTGAACTGCTCGTTGGACAAAAACTGCAGGCCCGGCGCCGCCAACTCGGACCGCATCAGCAACGCCAACAAGCCGCCGATGAAAAAGAACGTCATACAGGCGACGCAGTACATGATGCCGATCAGCTTGTGATCGGTTGTCGACACCATCTTGTAGATCAGGCTGCCCTTGGGGCCCATCCGCGCCGGGAATGGACGGCTGACCTCTAGGTCTCTGCGCGGGGGTGCTTCGGCGGTCAAGGTTCCTCCAAACGTGGGCAGCCTTGGAAACTCGCTTGGAATCTTAACCCGTGTCGGCGCTGCGCCGGTACCGCTCCCCGACGTCCTGCTACAAATCGTCGTAAGCGGGCCGGGCACCCGGGTGTTACGGTCGCCTCCGTGGTCAGGCGAGATGTCGTCGCGTCGGTGGCGGCGGGGCTTGCGGTGATCTTGCTCACCACCACCAACGCCGGTTGTGGAACCGGCCCGCCGGGCCGGCCATCGGAATCGGTGATCACCAGCACCACCGAGATCGCCGGCGCCGGCGTGCTGGGCAACGAGCGCCGGCCCGACGAATCCTGTGCGCCCGAACCGGCCCGCGCGGATCCGGGTCCGGAGCTGCGGCGGGTCCACAACGCGGCCGGCGTGGACCCAGAGACCACCGACGTGAGCGCCGACCCGCAGCGCATCGTGGTGCTCGCCGGTGATCAGCTCGACGCGCTCTGCGCGCTGGGCCTGCAGTCCCGCATCGCCGCCGCCGCGCTGCCGGACGACTCCCCTAGCCAGCCCGCCTACCTGGGCACCGTCGTGCACGACCTGCCCGCCGTGGGCACCCGCAGCGCCCCGGACCTGTCCGCCATCACCGCGGCTCACCCGGACCTGATCCTGGGCTCGCAGGCACTAACGCCGAAGCTGTATTCGGCGCTGGCGCAGATCGCGCCGACCGTGTTCACCGCGGCGCCGGGCGCCGGCTGGGAGGATAACCTGCGCCGGGTCGGCGCGGCGACGGCACGTAGCGCCGCCGCCGACGAACTGGTGAAGAAATTCATCGAGCACGCCAGAGAGATCGGGGCCCAGCACGACGCCTCCCACTACCAGGCATCGGTGGTCGCGCTGACGGAGAACACCATGCGGGTCTACGGATCGGCCAACTTCCCGGCCAGTGTGCTGCGGGCCGTCGGTGTGGACCGGCCGGCGTCGCAGCGGTTCACCGACGAGCCCTATATCGAGATCGGCACCACCGACGCTGACCTGGCCGGAGCCGCGGATTTCTCTGCAGCCGACGCCGACATCGTCTACCTGTCGTTCGCGTCGCCGGCGGCCAAGCAGCGCGCAGCCACCGTGCTGGACAGCGAGCCGTGGCGCAAACTGTCCGCCAACCGCGACGACCGGGTGTTCGTGGTCAACAACGAGGTGTGGCAGACCGGGCAGGGTCTCATCGCCGCCCGC
>NZ_JBYCLE010000140.1:0-3114 GCF_057473765.1 Mycobacterium sp. TH-M106
GCAGAAGAACCCCGACGGCGGCGTCTTCCAGAAGTTCGACGGCGGTGTCATCGTCCACACCACCCGGTCCTACGTGGTCTGGGGCAAGATCCGCGACAAGTGGAACGAGCTGGGTGGCTCGCAGGGCAAGCTGGGCTACCCGACCAGCGACGAGACGAACACTGCCGATGCTGGCAAGCAGCAGACCTTCGAGCACGGCATCATCAGCTGGAAGCCAGGCGAGGAGGAAGCCACGGTCGTCGAGCACTGACCGACCAACCGCGAAGGCCGGGCAGCGCTACGGCTGCCCGGCCTCTCCTTGTGGCCTTTTTGGCCTTTTTGGCCTTTTTGGCCCTTTTGGCCCGGCTTTAATCCGAAGTCACGTCAGCCGATCAACACCGCGTAGCGCGGTTTGATCACTTCGTCGATGATGGCCAGCCGCTGGTCGAATGAGACGAACGCCGATTTCATCGCATTGATGGTGAACCGCTCCAGGTCGCTCCAGCCGTAACCGAACGTCTGCGAGAGCGCCAGCATCTCCTTGCTCATGGTGGTGTCGCTCATCAACCGGTTGTCGGTGTTGACGGTCACCCGGAACCGGGCCCGCGCCAGCAGGTCGAAGGGGTGCTCGGCGAGGTTGGCGACGGCGCCGGTCTGCACGTTGGAACTCGGGCACAGCTCCAGCGGAATCCGCTTGTCCCGCAGGATCGACGCCAACCGGCCCAAGCGGACGCTTCCACCCGGCTCCACACTGATGTCGTCGACGATTCGCACCCCGTGTCCGAGCCGGTCCGCGCCGCAGAACGCGATCGCCTCGTGGATCGACGGCAAGCCGAATGCCTCGCCGGCGTGGATGGTGAAGCGGGCGTTGTGGTCGCGCATGTACTCGAACGCATCCAGGTGCCGGCTCGGCGGGTGGCCGGCTTCGGCGCCGGCGATGTCGAAGCCCACCACGCCGTCGTCACGGAACCGGATCGCCAGCTCGGCGATCTCCTTCGACAGCGCCGCATGGCGCATCGCGGTGACCAGGCAGCGCACCGTGATCGGACGGCCGGCGGCGACGGCGTCGCGCTCCCCGTCGGCGAAACCGGCCAGCACCGCTTCGGTCACCTCGTCGAACGACAGCCCGCCCTCGATGTGCAGCTCGGGGGCGAAGCGCACCTCGGCGTACACCACCGAGTCGGCGGCCAGGTCGGCCACGCATTCGCGGGCGACCCGGTGCAGCGCCTCGCGCGTCTGCATCACCGCCACCGTATGCGAGAACGGCTCCAGGTAACGCTCCAGAGATCCGCTGTGTGATTGGGTGTGAAACCAGGTTTCCAGCTCATCAGCGTCGGTGGCGGGCAGCTCGTCGTAGCCGATCTGACCGGCGATCTCCAACACGGTGGCGGGGCGCAGCCCCCCGTCGAGGTGGTCGTGCAGCAGCACCTTGGGCGCGCGTTGGATCAGCTCCAGGCTCAACGGCTCTGCCACCGGCGCTCCCGGTCGCTTTCGTCCGCAAGCGGCTGGTGCCCCCAGTGCATCGTCTGCATCGTCTGCATCGTCTGCATTGTCTGCATCGTCGCCGACGGGTTCACGGCTCGATCCGATCGATGACCAGTGACCGCGGGGCCGGCGGTGCGTCGGCGACGCGCCAGCCTCCGCGCAGTTCGGTCAGCGCGGCGGTGAAACGTTGCGGGGTGTCGGTGTACAGCGTGAACAACGGCTCGCCGGCGATCACCGGTTCGCCGGGGCGGCGATGGATACGCACGCCGGCGCCGGCCTGCACCCGCTCGCCTGGGCGCGCCCGACCCGAGCCGAGCCGCCACGCCGTCATCCCCACCGCCCTCGCGTCGATGTCTCCCATTGTGCCGCCTCGGGGCGCGGTCACCGTCTCGCAACATGCGCCGATGGGCAACGGAACCGACAGGTCGCCGCCCTGAGCGGCGACCAGTGCGGCGAACCGGTCCATCGCGGTGCCGTCGCGCAGGGTCTGTGCCGGGTCGGTGCCGTCGATGCGCGCGATCGTCAGCATCTCGGCGGCCAGGGCCAGCGTCAGCTCCACCACGTCGGCGGGGCCGCCGCCGGCCAGCACGTCCAGCGCCTCGGCCACCTCGAGGGCGTTGCCGACGGTCGCGCCCAGCGGCGAGTTCATGTCGGTCAGCAGCGCGCGGGTGGGTACCCGGTGCGTCGCACCCAGCTCGACCATGAGACGTGCCAACTCGCGGGCTTGCCCCGCCGATGGCATGAACGCCCCGGAGCCGACCTTGACATCGAGCACCAGCGCGCCAGCCCCCTCGGCCAGCTTCTTGCTCATCACCGAACTCGCGATCAGCGGCACCGACTCCACGGTGCCGGTGACATCGCGCAGCGCATACAGCTTGGCGTCGGCCGGCGCCAGCCGGCCGGCCGCGAAGATCGCCGCGCCGACGTCGGCGAGCTGGGCCCGCACCCGCTCGCCGGAGAGCGCCGCGTCGAAGCCCGCGATCGACTCCAGCTTGTCCAGGGTGCCGCCGGTGTGGCCGAGTCCGCGGCCGGACGCGCTCGGCACCGCGCCACCGCAGGCGGCGACGACGGCGACCAGTGGCAGGGTGATCTTGTCCCCCACCCCGCCGGTGGAGTGCTTGTCCACGGTCACCAGGCCGGGGAAATCCATCCGCTCGCCGGAGTTCACCATCGCCGCGGTCCAGCGCGCGGTCTCGCCGACGTCCATGCCGCGCAGGCAGATTGCCATCAACAACGCCGACATCTGTTCTTCGGCGAGCAGACCGCCGGTGTAGGCGTCGATGATCCAGTCGATCGCCGCGTCGGACAACCGGTGCCCGTCGCGCTTGGTGCGGATCAGCGTGGGGGCGTCAAAAACGGTCACGGCAGGTTCTCCGGGCCGAACGCGTCGGGCAGCAGGTCGCCGAGCCGACGCGGCCCGCCCGGGTGATCGATCCACAGCTCCGGGCCGCCGTGCTCCAGCAGCACCTGGCGGCACCGACCGCACGGCATCAACACCGCCCCAGCGGCATCCGCGCAAGCCAGCGCGACCAGCCGCCCGCCGCCGCCGGCGTAGAGCGCAGACACCACACCGCATTCGGCGCAGAGACTCAGGCCATATGAGACATTCTCCACATTGCAGCCGGTGAGCACCCGCTGGTCGTCGGTGAG
>NZ_JBYCLE010000141.1:0-29687 GCF_057473765.1 Mycobacterium sp. TH-M106
GGTGAGCACGATGAGCACGTCGGCAGCCTGGCCAGTCGGCGCGGCGAACGCGTGCGTGACCGTGGGTGGGACAACCAACAGGTCACCTTCACCGGCCAGGTGCACCCGGTCGTCGGTGAGCACCTGCAACGCGCCGCCGAGTACGTAGAACAGCTCGGAGCGGCCCGTGTGGTGGTGAGGTGTTGCTCCCTCGGCGCCTTCAGCGAGGATCACGCGCTGGCAGCTGAGCGCGCCGCCGGTGGCATCGGAGTCGGCTAGCAGTCGCACGGTGGTCGGCGTGGCGCCCACGATCTCGTTGTCGGCGAATTTTACGATGATCGATCCGCGGTCGTCGGCGGCAATATAGGACATGACGTGCCCTTCGGTCGGTGGACGAGACTCTGCAGAATAGTACGGCATCAAACTATCAGACACCTTATAAGGTGAGCGGTGTGAACGGTGCCGAGCCCGACGAACCCGACGCGGTCGATGTCGTGCTGGGACAGTGGAGCCGCGAACGCCCCGGCCTGGACTTAGCGGCCATGGGCATCTTCGGCCGCTTCGCTCAGGTGTACCTGCGGGCGAATCAGGCCGTGGACGCGGTGTTTGTGCGTCATGGCTTGCAGCGTGGCGAGTTCGACGTGCTGGCGGCCTTGCGCCGGGCCGGTGAACCCTTCGTGTTGAGCCCCTCGGCTCTGGCGGCCACCTTGATGCTGTCCCGCGCGGGCATGACCAATCGGCTGGACCGCCTGGAAGCCGCTGGTCTGGTCGAACGTCGTCTCGATCCCGACGACCGACGCAGCTTCCTCGCCGTCCTCACCCTGCGCGGGCGTCAGGTGGTCGAAGCGGCGGTCGATGACCACGTCGCCAACGAGACTCGGATGCTGTCTGGCCTCTCCGACCGGGACAAGGCCACCCTGGATCACCTGCTGCGCAAAATCTTGCGCGACCTCATCGACCACACGCCGTAGCACCGGATCAGGCCCTGATTTTTCAGTTGTTGACAGACGCTGCGCACCCTGGCCCGCGCCGACCGTAATATCCACATACCATCCCGATCAGACCCACCGGCCCTGGTAGACGTCAGGAGGTAGCTCGTTGTCGCCGCCGCCATCCGGTCCCGCGCCGCCAACCGCGCATGATGACCCCGACCGGCTTCTCGCCGGTTACCCCGCCGCTTGGGCCCAGGGGGCACTGTTCGACCTGCGCGGCGGGCGGGCCGGTGCGACGGGGTACGACGAGTTCGTCGATGCCGCCGGCAACGTCCGCCCGGGCTGGTCGGAGTTCGCCGAGGTCGTCGGCGAGCGGGGGCGCACGGGTCTGGACCGGTTGCGCGCGACGGTCAGCGCGCTGGTCGACAACGACGGAATCACGTACATTTCCATCGATAACGGCGCAAGCGACAACGTCACCGGCAATGGTCACGACAATGGTCACGGCATCGCTGCACCCACACCGTGGCAGCTGGACGGGCTGCCGCTACTGGTCTCATCGGAAGACTGGGACACCCTGGAATCCGGTGTGGTACAACGCAGCGCGCTGCTTAACGAAGTGCTGGCCGACATCTACGGGCCACGGCACGTGGTCACCAGCGGGGTGTTACCGCCCGAGTTGCTGTTCGCCCACCCCGGCTACGTCCGGGCAGTCAGCGGAATCGAGATTCCCGGCCGACATCAACTCTTCCTGCACGGCTGCGACATCAGCCGGGACGGGTCTGGGGGATTCCTGGTCAACGCGGACTGGACACAGGCCCCGTCGGGAGCCGGATACGCACTGGCCGACCGCCGGGTAGTGGCGCACGCGGCTCCGGACCTCTACGAGCGAGTCAGTCCACGTCCCACCTCGCCGTTCGCCCAGACGTTGCGGTTGGCGCTGATCAGCGTGGCACCCGAGGCCGCCGTGGATCCGGTGGTGGTGGTGCTCACCCCGGGGAGCTACTCCGAGACCGCGTTCGACCAGGCCTATCTGGCATCGGCGCTGGGGTTCCCGCTGGTGGAAAGCGCCGATTTGGTGGTTCGCGCCGGCACACTGTGGATGCGCTCGCTGGGCACCCTGAAGCAAGTCGACGTCGTGCTGCGCCGCGTCGACGCCGAGTACGCCGATCCGCTCGATCTACGTTCTGATTCTCAGTTGGGCGTGGTCGGGCTGGTCGAGGTGCTGCGGCGCGGAGCGGTGACCGTGGTCAACACGCTCGGCAGCGGCATTCTGGAAAGCCCCGGCCTGCTGCGGTTCCTGCCCGAACTGGCGCAGCTGCTGCTCGGTGAAACCCCGCTGCTACCGACGGCTCCGCTCTACTGGGGCGGCATCGACGCCGAACGCTCACACCTGCTCGCCCGACTGTCGGCCTTATTGATCAAGCCGACTATTGGTGGCCAGACCATCGTCGGGCCCGCGCTGTCGTCGGGGCAACGCGAGGCACTGGCCGCACGCATCGAGGCCAGCCCATGGCAATGGGCCGGTCAGGAACTGCCGCAGTTTTCGTCGGCACCGACCGACCACTACCCGGGCGGGCTGAGCTCCGCCAGCGTCGGAATGCGGTTGTTCACCGTCGCCCAGCGGGGTGGCTACGCGCCGATGAGCGGTGGTCTCGGTTACGTCCTGGCGCCTGGAAACGCTGCCTACACCTTGGATACCGTTGCAGCCAAAGATATCTGGGTGAGGGCTCCGACGCGCACCCAGGCCGAGGTCACGGTTCCCACCACCGAGCTGCCGGCAATCAAGCCCAGCGGCACCCGCGGGGTCAGCTCGCCGCGGGTGCTCTCCGATCTGTTCTGGTTGGGGCGTTACGCCGAGCGGGCCGAGAACATGGCCCGATTGCTGACCGTCACCCGTGAGCGGTACCACGAATTCCGCAACCGCCCAGAGATGGCGGGCAGCCAATGCGTGCCCGTCCTGCTCGCCGCACTCGAGCAGATCACCGGCACGGGCACCGGAAATTCCGACGCGAAGCGGGTGGCGGACGCTCCACGCACCCTGTGGTCGTTCACCGTCGATTCACAGCGCCCCGGTTCGCTGGCGCAGTCGGTGGAACGACTGAGTTTGGCGGCCCGAGCGGTGCGTGACCAGATGTCCAACGACACCTGGATGATCCTTGGTGGTGTCAAACGGGCCTTGGCGCAGCTGGCGAACGGACGCCCGGCCCCACCTGACGAGCCCACAGCCGATGACACCGCGTTGGGCACTGCGCATGCTCTGGCTCTGGCGGGAATGCTGGCACTGTCCGGAGTCGCCGCCGAATCGATGGTTCGTGACGTCGGTTGGACGATGACCGATATCGGCAAACGGATCGAGCGCGGGTTGTGGCTGGCCGGACTGTTACGCGCCACGCTGGGGAGAGCTCACGGCCTCGCCGACGAGCAAACGATCACCGAGTCCACGCTGGTGGCATGCGAGTCGTCGGTGATTTACCTGCGGCGCAACCTGGGCGCGGTGAGTGTCGGCGCGGTGGCCGAGCTGGTGCTTTTCGAGCCAGAGAATCCGCGGTCGCTGGTGTACCAGCTGGAGCGGCTGCGCGCCGACGTGAAGGCACTGCCCGCAGTGTCCGGACCGTCGAAGGCTGAACGGTTGGTCGATGAGATCAACACCCCGCTACGACGCTTGGACCCGGCCGACCTTGATGTGGTTGACGCTGAAGACGAGCGGGCCGAGCTGACCGAGTTGCTTGACGGTGTGCACACCGGGCTGCGCGACCTGGCCGGCGTCATCACCGCCACCCAGCTCTCGCTGCCCGGCGTGATGCAGCCGCTGTGGGGATCCGACCGACGCCGGACGCTGCCATGACCGCACCTTCCGGCCAGCCGCCTACCCGCCGTTATTGCATCACCCACCGCACCGAATACCGCTACTCCGACATCGTGACCAATTCCTATGGCCGCGGGTTTCTCAAGCCTCGGGACTGCGAGCGGCAGCGCTGCCTCGCCCATGAGCTGCGGATCGAGCCGGCACCCGCCGACAGCTCTATCAGTCGCGACACCTACGGCAACGTCAGCTCGTATTTCCACGTCACCGAGCCGCACCGAACCCTGACGATCACCGGTGACTCCATCGTCGAGGTGGACCCGCCACCAGCCGATCTCTACGACAGCGGATCAGCAAGCGCCCCATGGGTGGCAGCGCGTCCCGCCGGACTGGAAGGCGCGCTGGCCACCGAGTTCACCCTCGACCTGGACCCATCGGAGATCACCGACGAAGTGCGTGAGTACGCAGCGCCGAGCTTCATACCGGGCCGCCCGCTGATCGAGGTGCTGCGAGACCTGGCCGGAAGAATCCACGTCGACTTCACCTACCGCTCCGGCTCGACGACGGTGTCTACCAGAGTCACCGAGGTGCTCGCAGCCCGTGAAGGGGTCTGCCAGGATTTCGCCCGGCTGGCGATCGCCTGCCTGCGCGCCAACGGCCTGGCCGCCAGCTATGTGTCCGGCTATCTGGCCACCGACCCACCGCCGGGCAAGAGCCGGATGGTCGGCGTCGACGCCACCCACGCCTGGGCGTCGGTGTGGACGCCTGAAAACCACTGGCTTGGCCTGGATCCCACCAACGACCAGATGGTCGACGAGCGATACATCATCGTCGGCCGCGGCCGCGACTACGCGGACGTTCCGCCGCTGCGGGGCATCATCTACACCAACTCCGAGAGCAGTGCCATCGACGTCGCCGTCGACGTGACACCTTGTGAAAATGTAGTGCTGCATGCGTGACTTCGTCTGCCCCAACTGCGGTCAGCGCCTGACGTTCGAGAACTCAATGTGCTTGTCCTGCGATGCCGCACTCGGGTTCTCGCTCGATGACATGACCCTGCTGGTGATCACCGAATCCGAGCGCGGCCAACCCGGTGCCGTCGACGCCGAGGCTTACCAACTGTGCTCCAACCTTCATCTCGCCGAATGCAATTGGCTGGTTAAAGCGGACCCAGTCGGTGGGCTGTGCGCATCCTGCAAACTGACCCGAAAACGGCCCAACGATGCCGACACCAAGGGACTGGCCGCTTTCGCGCAGGCTGAACGAGCCAAGCGGCGGCTTATCGCTGAGCTCTACGAGCTGGCGTTGCCGATCATCGGACGCGATGAGGACCCCGACTACGGACTGGCATTCGATCTGCTGTCCAGCGAGCACAAGAAGGTCCTCACCGGACACCGCAACGGCGTCATCACACTGGATCTCGCCGAAGGTGATGACGTGCACCGCGAGCGGTTGCGGGTCGCGATGGACGAGCCGTACCGCACCCTGCTCGGGCACTTCCGCCACGAGATCGGACACTACTATTTCTACCGGCTGATCGACGCGTCACCGGAGTACCTGGCACGCTTCGGTGAGCTGTTCGGCGACCCGGATGCCGACTACCAGCAGGCGCTGCGCCGCCACTACCGTGACGGCCCACCAGCGGGCTGGGAGGAGCGCTTCGTGTCGTCTTATGCGGCAATGCATCCGGCCGAGGACTGGGCGGAGACCTTCGCGCACTATTTGCACATCCGCGACGCCCTGGACACCTCGGCTGCATGCGGTATCGCACCTGCTGCGGCAACGTTCGAGCGGAGGGTGTTGGGCCCCAGCGCTTTTCCTACCATCGTCGAGATGTGGCTGCCTCTGGCGTGGTCGCTGAACATGGTGAACCGTTCGATGGGCCACGACGACCTGTATCCATTCGTGCTACCGGTCGCAGTGCTGGAGAAGATGCAATTCGTCCACACCGTCATCGACGAGGTGACATCGGATCCGGACAGCCTCGCGGGCGCCGGCGGCCGGCCCTGACCGCAACTACGCCAGCACGGTGCGCGCGCGCCGCAGGTCGAGGATGCCCGGTGCGGCAACGTCGGTGGAGAGCCGGGCCCGTTTCTCCCGGATATCGGAGATGTCGAGCTTGCCTGGGGTGAAGCCGGTGGCCTCGAAGCGGCGGCTGCGCCGCGCCTCGGCCTCGACTGCGTTGACGGGAGGTTCGTCGTAGGCGCGCCCGCCGGGATGGGCGACGTGGTAGGTGCAACCACCGCGAGACGCGGCAGTGGCGACGTCGACGAGTTCGAACCGCAGCGGACCGTCGACGGTGATGCTCGGGTGCAGCGCGCTCGGCGGTTGCCAGGCCCTGAACCGCACACCACCCACCTGGATGTCGGGATTGTCGGTAGCCAGCAACGGCACCGGGAAACCGTTGCACGTCACCACGTGACGGTGCCGGTCGGCGCCGATGACGCGTACCTGGATGCGCTCGACCGACGAGTCGACGTAGCGGGCGGTGCCGGTGGCGGTAGACTCCTCGCCGAGGGTGTTCCATGGTTCGATCGCGCCGCGCAGCTCGAGCTCCACGCCGTCGACGACGGCGGTGCCGATGCGCGGGAAGCGGAATTCGGTGAACGGGTCCAGCCAGCTGGTCGCAAAGTCGATGCCATGCGCACGCAGGTCCGCGGCCACGTCGGCAATGTCGTGGATCAGGAAGTGCGGCAACAGGTATCGGCCGTGCAAGTTGGCACCGTGGCGGATCAGCGGGGCGCGCAGCGGTTCGTCCCAGAACCACGCCACCAGCGACCGCACCAGCAGCGACTGCACCATCGCCATGCGCAGGTGCGGGGGCATCTCGAAGCCGCGCAGCTCCACCAGGCCGAGCCGGCCGCGGACGCTGTCGGGGTTGTAGAGCTTGTCGATGCAGAACTCGGCGCGGTGGGTGTTGCCGGTGATGTCGGTGAGCAGGTGCCGCAGCGCGCGGTCAATCACCCACGGTTTGGCTCGGTTTTCTCCCGAGCCGCCCGCCGCTAGCCGGGCGATCTCGGCGAACGCGATCTCCAGTTCGTAGACCGCCTCGGCACGGCCCTCATCGACTCGGGGCGCCTGCGACGTGGTGCCGACGAACCGCCCCGCGAACAGGTAGGACAGCGACGGGTGTCGCTGCCAGTAGGTCAGCAGCGAGACCAGCAAGTCCGGGCGGCGCAGCAGCGGCGAGTCGGCGGGCGTGCTGCCGCCGAGCGTGATGTGGTTACCTCCGCCGGTGCCGCCGTGGGTGCCGTCGACGTCGAACGACTCCGTCGCCAGCCGAGCCAGTCTGGCCTGTTCATACAGGGTTTCCAGTTGCTGCCGTTGTTCGGCGAAGGTGGCGGTAGGCGCGATGTTGACTTCGACGACTCCGGGGTCGGGGGTGATCGTCACCGACTTCAGCCGTGGGTCCGGCGGCGGACCGTAGCCCTCGACCACGACCGGACAGCCGACCTTCGCTGCCGCGGCCTCAACCCGCGCGATGAGGTCGACGAAGTGCTCGAGCGCCTCGGTGGGCGGCATGAAGATGTGCAGCAGCCCATCGCGAACCTCGGCAACCATCGCGGTGGGCGGCGCGGTCTCGGGGTCTTCGATCACCGCCGCCGCCCCCTCCGAGGCACCGGGCACCGCCGACAGTGCGTGCCCGACGGCCATCGGGTCGACGTCGAACGAGGTGCGCGGCGGCTGCCAGCTGATCGAATCCAGCGGGAGCCGCAGGCCCGCAGGCGAATCCCCCTCAACCAGCACGACGCGCCCACGCCGCAGCCGCCAGTTCGCGCTGGCCCAGCCGAGGTCGTCGTCGCGGCGGTGCAGCGGCAGCACGAACGCCGCCGCGGACGCCGCGGATTCGTCGAGGCGCGCCAGCAACGCGGCGCGGCCGGCGGTGCTGTCCTGGCCGGTTTCGGGACCGAGGTCGTCGTCCGGTTCCACGGCGTCGCCGCTGGGCAGTCGGACTTTGGCCGCCAACCGGCTCAGCGGGTCCTCGTAGGCTGGCCGCACCTGTGAGAGCGGCAGCCCGAGGCCGTCGGCGATGCCGGCGAGCACCCGGTAGGCCGTCTCTCCGTCGACCGGGTCGGTCGGATCGGTGCTCCAAGGGTCGGCCAGCAGCTTGTCGTTGGTCCACAGCGGCTGCCCGTTGGCGCGCCAGTACAGCGCAATCTGCCAGCGCGGCAACACTTCTCCCGGATACCACTTGCCCTGCTCGCGCTGGATGAGCCCCTGCGGCGCCCACACCGCCTTGAGCCGGGCGGCCAGATCGGATGCCCGCCGGCGCTTGTGTGGGCCGTCGGCGGCCGTCGTCCATTCCTCGTCGACGTGGTTGTCCACCGACACGAATGTCGGCTCGCCGCCGACGGTCAGCCGAACATCGCCGGTGGTCAGCCGCTTGTCGACGCGCTGGCCGACCTCACAGATCGCCTTCCACGCCGCGTCGGTGTAGGGCAGCGTGACGCGCGGGTCTTCGTGGACGCGGGTGACTGTGTTAGAGAAGTCCAGCACGGCGTGACAGGCCCCGGTGGACCCGCTGATCGGTGCCGCGCTCGCGGGGTGCGGCGTGGCCGCCAGCGGGATATGACCCTCGCCGGCCAGCAGCCCCGACGTCGGGTCCAGCCCGATCCAGCCCGCGCCGGGAACATACACCTCGGCCCACGCGTGCAGGTCGGTGAAATCGGCGGCAGGCCCGGACGGCCCGTCGAGAGCCTTGACGTCGGCAGCCAGCTGCACCAGGTAACCGGAGACGAACCGGGCAGCCAACCCCAGCTGGCGCAGGATCGACACCAGCAGCCACGCCGAGTCCCGGCACGAGCCGATGCCGGTGTGCAGCGTGACATCCGGTGTCTGCACACCGGACTCCATGCGCACGGTGTAGCCGACGTCGGCGTTGATCGCGCGGTTGAGCGCAACCAGGAAGTCGTTGGTGGGGGTGCCGTCCGGCACCGAGAAACTACGCACCCACTCCTGTACGAGCTCGCCGGGACCGGAGCCCTCCCCGCCCTCGTCGACGGGACGCAGGTACGGCTTAAGGTCATCAGCCAGCCCTTCGGGGTAGGTCAACCCGGGCGATGAGTCGCCCCCGCTGGGAGCAGCGAAGGGCCACGTCTGCGCCCAGTCCTCGACGAAGAAGTCGAACGGGTTGATCACCTTGAGGTCGGCGATCAGTCCGACGGTGATGCACAGCCTGCTCACGCGATCAGGAAAGACCAGGCGGGCCAGGAAGTTGCCGAATGCGTCCTGCTGCCAGTTGATGAAATGGGCGGCCGGCTCAACCCGCAGCGAGTAGGCCTCGATGGGCGTACGCGAGTGAGGCGCCGGACGCAGCCGCACAATATGCGGATACACCTCGACCAGCCTGTCGAAGGTGTAGCTGGTGCGGTGCTCCAGCGCAACTTTGATGCTCACAGCCAATCACACCTTGAAGAACCCGATCGCCACATCGCCCCGCTAAGCCAGCCGGGTGATCTCTACTACCACGTCGAGGTCGGTCGACCCTTCCCCGAAGTAGATCCCCTTCAGCGGGGGCACATCGGCGTAGTCGCGGCCGGTGCCCACACTGACGTACCGCTCGTCGATCTCGGTGTCATGGGTGGGGTCGTAGTCCCACCAACTGCCGGTCCACGCCTGCACCCACGCGTGGCTCTGGCCGTCGAAGGTTTTCCCGATTACCGCATCGCGCTTGGGATGCAGGTATCCTGACACATAGCGTCCGGGAATTCCCATGCTGCGTAATACAATCAACGACAAGTGGGCGAAGTCTTGGCAGACGCCTTTGCCTTCGCGCAACGCATCCAGCCCCGACGAATGCACGCCGGTCGCACCCGGGTCGTACTCCAGTTTGCCGCGCACCCATTGCGCGGCGGCGGTGACGGCTTCGGACGGCTCATGGTATCTGGCGATCCGCCGGCTCACCGCCGTTATGCGTTTGCTCGTCGGGGCGTATCCCGTCGGGCTGAGCACTTCGGCGAAGCGATCGATCATCGCCTCGGATTCCAGGTCGGCCCAGGTCGCCTTCACCTCCGGTGGCTCCGGCCGGTCAGTCTCGACTACCGACGAGGCCGTCACCTCCAGTTGAGTGTGTGGAGCGTGTAGGTCGAACGCCGTCACCGTGGTGCCCCAGTAATCGACGTAGCGAAATGACCGGGTGGCCGGCACCGTCTCGACACGACTGAGGATGACGTTTTGCCGCGAATCCGATCGCGGAGTCATGCGGGCATCGTTGAAGGAAGCCGTCACCGGTGACTTGTAGGAATATCCGGTGGAATGCTCCACCCGCATCCGCCACATCACGTCTTCCCCGGTTTGACAACCGCCGCGCCATTTTGACCGGCACCCGACCATGCCACCCACGGCGCCGCGTGGAAATACTGCAGCGCCAAGGCTTCTCCAACGTCATGGCATGTCTTCTGCAAACTGGCCAGCCGGACCTCCAGTGACTCGAGCAGCTCCCCCGGCGGCAGGAACTCCAGCTCACTGCGGGCCCGGCCCAGCAACCGCTGTGCTTCGGCGATAGACCCGACACGACTGTGCGGGTGGTGCTGCAGTTCGTCGAGGTTATGCTCGGCCACCTTCAGCGAGTAGAAGATCGACCGCGGGAACAGCCGGTCAAGCAGCATGAACTCGACCACCCTACCGGCGTCGAGCACGCCGCGGTAGGTGCGCAGGTAGGTGTCGTGCGCGCCGGCGGAGCGCAAGACCGTAACCCACGCCGGCGAGGACGCGCTGTCGCCAACTCTGGACAACAACAGCCGGACCGTCATATCCACCCGCTCGATCGCGCGGCCCAGCACCATGAAACGGTAGCCGTCGTCACGCGAGAGCGTCGAGTCTGCAAGGCCGGCAAACATCGCCGCCCGGCCTTCAATGAATGCCAGAAATTCATGCGGCCCGAAACGCTTGGCGGCACGTTCGCGTTCGGCAAGGGCATTGTAGGTGGTGTTGAGGCATTCCCAGATTTCTCTGGACGTCACTTCCCTTGCCGACCTTGCACTTTCACGTGCGGCCGAGATCGCGTCGACGATGGAGCAGCCGCCACCGTCGTTGCCGCAGCTGAAGGCCACCAGATCGGTCAGTGACCAGACGTCTAACTCGGTTTTCGGCGGCTTGATGCCCAGCACCTGCAGCAATACCCGGGACGCGTGGTCTGGGTCCACACTGGAGTCTTCGAGTAACTGGTGTACACCGACGTCGAGAATGCGCGCGGTGTCGTCGGCGCGCTCGACGTAGCGACCGATCCAATACAGCGCCTCGGCGTTGCGGGCGAGCATCAGCGAATCACCGCTTGGTGCTGCTGCTGATCTTGCTGCCGCCGCTGTTGCAGACCGTCGACCTCCCGGTCGCCGTCGCTCGCCGGTTTCGGCAGCGAATGCACGATCTCGGCGGCGCCCAGCTCCCGGTTGGCCCCCGAGGAGCGTGGCGCCAGCACCCAGGTGTCCTTGGAGCCGCCGCCCTGGCTGGAATTGACCACCCGCGATCCCTCGGCTAGCGCGACCCGAGTCAAGCCACCCGGCAACACCCATACCTGGTCGCCGTCGTTGACAGCGAACGGCCGCAGGTCGACGTAGCGGGGCGCCAGCGTGTTTCCGACCTGCGTCGGCACGGTGGACAACTCCATCATCGGTTGCGCGATCCAGCGCCGCGGATTGTCGCGGATCCTATTGCGGACCACGGCGAGTTCCTTCTTCGAGGCTTGCGGACCGAACACGATGCCGTACCCGCCGGACCCTTCAACCGGCTTGATGACAAGCTCATGGATCCGGTCGAGCACCTCCTCGCGTTCGTCGTCCAACCAGCACCGGAAGGTCTGAACATTGGCCAGCAGCGGTTTCTCGCCGAGGTAATACTCGACGATGGTCGGCACGTAGGTGTAGACGAGTTTGTCGTCGCCGACCCCGTTGCCGACCGCGCTGGAGATCACGACGTTGCCCGCACGGGCCGCGTTGAGCAGGCCGGCCACACCGAGCAGCGAGTCCGCTCGGAACTGCAGCGGGTCGAGAAAGGCATCGTCGATACGCCGGTAGATGACATCGACCTGGCGCTCCCCCTCGGTGGTGCGCATATAGACCTGGTTGTCCCGGCAGAACAGGTCGCGGCCTTCGACGAGCTCGACGCCCATCTGGCGGGCCAGCAGCGAATGCTCGAAATACGCCGAATTGGCCACCCCTGGGGTGAGAACCACCACCGTCGGGTCGGCCTCGTTGGTGGCCGCCGAGTTACGTAGCGCCCGCAGCAGGTGTGCCGAGTAGTCGTCGACGGCGCGCACCCGGTGGGTGGCGAACAGGTTGGGGAAGACTCGCGCCATGGTGCGTCGGTTCTCCATCACATACGAGACCCCGGACGGCGAACGGAGGTTGTCCTCCAGGACCCGGAAACTGCCCCGCTCGTCGCGGATCAGGTCAATTCCGGCGACGTGGATCCGCACGCCGTTAGGCGGGATGATGCCGGCGGCTTGGCGGTAAAAGTGTTCGCAGGAGGTCACCAAGCGACGCGGAATGACGCCGTCGCGCAGGATCTCCTGATCGCCATAGACATCGTCGAGGTAGCACTCGAGTGCCTTGACACGCTGCGTGATGCCCCGCTCCAACCGGCTCCACTCGGCGGCGGAGATGACCCGCGGTACCAGATCGAGCGGAAACGGCCGCTCCTGCCCCGAAAGCGAAAATGTGATGCCTTGGTCGATGAACGCGCGGCCCAGCGCCTCGGCCCGAGCCTCGAGCTCGGATGCGTCCGACGGAGCGAGCTCGGCGTAGATGCCTTTGTAGCTGCCGCGGACATTGCCCCCTGCGTCGAACATCTCATCGAAAGCTGCCGCATACGGACCTGGCTTGTTGTAACCGTCGAAGATGCCCTGGTAGCGCAGCGGATGCCGCGACTCGGTACGCGACTGCCGGCTGATGTCGGCGGGCAGGGCTCGAACGGTCACTTGCACATTCTGCCCTACGCGTCATTGCCTCAGGCCAGTACAGTCCGCTTTGTGACGAATTGTCACCGACTGCTAACCCTGGGCGGTCGTTGCGCAGCGTCGGTTGCCCGCTCGATGACTCGCTACCGTGCCCGCAGCGCCGACGGGATCAGCGGCTCGTCCAGCAGCCGGCCGAACCGTTCGGGCAGGCCGACCTCGGCCGGGCGATCGTCGAGCCAGCCGAGCAGCAACCGGTATCCCTCGACGTAGGTGCTGATGTAGGCGCGCCACAGCGGCGAGGACAAAAACCGCAGCATCTGCTGCGCCCGGGCGTCGCTGACCAGCAGCCACCGCCGCAGATACGCCAGAACGTCGTCGTGGTCGCGGTGTTCGTCGTGCAGCATCAGCGCGGCGTCCTGGCGCACGCCCGCCAGGTCCGCCGACGCCTCGGCCACCGCCTCGGCGCGGTCGCCGTCGAACCGCAGGCCCAGGTCGGCGTAGATGTCGGCGGCCCAGGCGCCCCAGCCCGGACCGACCGCGGCGTAGAGCGCCAAGTCGGCCAACCCCTCGGCCATCAGGCACTGCGGGGTGTTGACCAGGAAGATGGTCTGCTCGGCCTGGCCGTCCCGGTGGACCAGTCGCGCCTCTTTGCGGCAGTGCTCGGTGTGATGGCCGGGGTAGGACTCGTGGGCCACCAGCCGCGGCAGGTTGGACATCTGCTGTGGCACGTCGGCGTTGACGGCCACCGTGGAGCGGTAGGCGCCCTGGTAGTAGTTGAACCCCGACCACGGCTGGTCGGTGACCACCTGATAGGTCACCGTCTCGGAATCGGGGAGCGGGTAGTCGGCGCGCACCCGGTCCCGCAGCGCACTGGAGAACGCCGCGATGCACTCAGTCAAGCGGCTCGGCGGAATCTCGTCGGCGCTGCGGTAGCTGCGCATGCGATCGGCCAGCGGACCGGTGCCGCCCAACAGTCGATCAAGCCCGGCGTGCGCCTGTCGGTAGCGGTCCGGGTCCCCCTTGCCGATCGACACGTCGAAATAGTCGCGGACCTCGTCGACGAATCCGATGGTCTCGCCAGCGAACTTGCGCCCGGCACACGCCAACGCCCGCAAGTGGGCACGCAGGTAGTCGGCCCGCGCCGCGTCGAGTCCACCCGGCAACGCCGCGATCAGCCGCTGCGCCTGCCGAGCGAGGTCCGCCGGGTCGGGTACCGGTTCGTTCTCCACCGTGTGGCGCAGCGCCAGATCGCCGGTGAAGGCGTCCACATAGCCCGGCTCGATCCGATCGAAGCGAAGACCCAGCAGCAGATACTCACGGATCAGCGCGCTGGTGTCACGATCTGGCTCCACGACCGCCAACGCTATCGGAGCCGGCAGGCTTGTTACGGTCGGGTTTTGAGTGAAGTGTTTACTGGTCGCCATGGCATCGACAGAAGGAGTGTGTGTGCCGAAAACCGATATTGCCGCCGTGCTCGCGTTGAGTTCTGCACTGTGCGTCGCGATCGGCGACGTGCTACAGCAACGTGCGACGCACCGGATCACCGATACGGCGAGAGGCAACCTCGAACTGTTCGCGACGCTGTTCCGCGAGCGGCGGTGGCGTTGGGGCGCCCTGATTCTCGTGGCCAGTATCGCGTTGCAGGCGGAGGCGCTGGACCAGGGTTCGGTGCTGCTGGTGCAGGCGCTGCTGGTGCTTTCATTGCTGTTCGCATTGCCGATCAGCGCGAAGCTGGCCCGCCGTGCGGTGACTGGCCGCGAGTGGGCCTGGGCGGTTGTGTTGACCGCTGCGGTGACCGTGATCGTCACCGTCGGAAACCCACAGGCCGGTCAGTCACGCGCATCGCTGCAGACCTGGGCAACCGTGTTCGCCGTCCTGACGCCGCTGCTGGTGGGCTGCGCTGTGGCGGCACGGATCTGGTGGGGCGGTCCCCTGGCCGCGGTGCTACTCGCCTTCGTCTCCGGCGCGCTGTGGGGGCTGTTCGCGGTGCTCACCAAGGGCGTCATGGCCCAACTGCACCACGGCGTGTGGGCGATGGCCCGCTCACCTGAGCTCTACGCCCTGATCTTGGTCGCGTTGGGTGCCTTCGGATGGGAGCAGTCGGCATTTCGGGCCGGGGCACTGACCGCGTCGATGCCGACCCTGGAGGTGTCTCAGCCGGTCGTAGCGGCTGCGTTGGGTGTGGTGGTACTCGGCGAGACGCTGGACACCGGCCGCGCTGGGATGGCCATGCTGGTGGTGGCAGCCCTGGCGATGGCAGTGGCTACAGTCGAGCTCGCCCGCGGTGACGCCGTGGCGACGCGCTCGCGCCTCGCGGTGAAGCTGCCCACCCCCGCGGGCCGGCGGGGATAGCCCCGACCGCGTCGTCGCTTTGGGGGGCCCGGACCTCCCCAGCCGCCCACCAGGCGGTCGGTGCTGCAAGACTGTATGGCCATGCCGCGGCCTAACGAGCCGAGCCCCTATGTGGAGTTCAACCGGAAAGAGTGGCGTGCGTTGCGCATGTCGACGCCGCTGCCGCTGACCGAGGACGAGGTCGTAGCGTTGCGGGGTCTCGGTGAGCAGGTCGATCTGCGCGAAGTCGAAGAGGTCTATCTTCCGCTAGCCCGCCTGCTGCACCTTCAAGTCGCCGCCCGGCAGGGGCTCTTCGCCGCCACCGCCGAGTTCCTAGGCGAGCCGCAGCAGCACCCGGACCGACCGGTGCCGTTCATCATCGGCGTGGCCGGCAGCGTAGCCGTCGGCAAGTCGACCACGGCCCGGTTGCTGCAGGCGCTACTGGCCCGGTGGGACCGGCACCCGCGGGTGGACCTGGTAACCACCGACGGATTCCTCTATCCGAATGCCGAGTTGGAGCGTCGGAACCTCATGCACCGCAAGGGGTTTCCAGAAAGCTATGACCGCCGCGCGTTAATGCGTTTCGTCACCTCGGTGAAATCCGGATCGGAATACGCATGCACCCCGGTGTATTCACACCTGAGCTACGACATCGTCCCAGGGGCCAAGCAGGTGGTCCGCCACCCCGACATCTTGATCCTCGAGGGCCTCAACGTGCTGCAGACCGGCCCCACGCTGATGGTGTCGGATCTTTTCGACTTCTCGCTATACGTGGATGCGCGGGTCGAGGATATCGAGCACTGGTACATCTCGCGGTTCCTCGGCTTGCGCACCACCGCCTTCGCCAACCCGGCGTCGCACTTCCACCACTACGCCGGGTTGGGCGACAAGCAGGCCGTGGTGGCGGCTCGCGACATCTGGCGCTCGATCAACCGGCCGAACCTGATCGAGAACATCCTGCCCACCCGCCCGCGGGCCACCCTGGTGTTGCGCAAGGACGCCGACCACTCGATCAATCGGCTGCGGCTCCGCAAGCTGTAATCGTTGCGCCCTCACCGGCGAGCAGACCCCTCACCGGCGAGCAGACGCAAAAGCCCCCAAATACAGGCTCTTTGGGGGGGCTTCTGCGTCTGCTCGTCGGGAAGGCTGGTCAACGGGGCGCCACGATGTGACCACGCAGGTCGGCGGCGACCAGCTTCGCGGCGGCGTTCTGCCAGTTGTGCAGCGAACGCTGCGGCACCTCGGTGACCAGCCACTGCCAGGCCTGCCGGGCCGTCGGATCCAGCCCGGCGGCGGTGGCGTTCTGCGCATAGGCACGCACCCCGGCCACGTACGGGAAATACAGCGAGTTGTAGTAGCGCCACTGCTCGGTGGTGCCGAACTCACCGCCGTCGCGCGGCTTGAGCCGGGCGATGCCCTCGGCCAGCAGCGCCTTGAGTTCGTTCGCCCGCTCCAGCGGCACGTCGGGAGCGCCCCGTGCGGCCAGCCGCTGATCGATCACTGGCAGCGCGGTCAACGGGCTGGCCACCAGCTTCGACAAGTCGCCGTAGTGGGCCAGGGCACGGCGGGTCAGCCGGGCGAAGGTGTCCTCGTCGGCGTCGCCCAGCGAGCCGGCTGCCCGTAACGGCAACGCGGCCTCGGTGCCTCGCAACGCCGCACGGTCGGCGCGCAGTTCCGGGGAGTGCCAAAACGCCAGCCGGTCCCACAGGTCCGCCAGCGGATCGGCGAATACCTGCACCGCGATCGCGACGGCCAAGGTGGTAAACAACAAGACTATGAGCGCGGTCTGCGCGGTGGCCGCACCAGCAGTGACCGCCAAGCCGACCAGCACCTGCCCGCCGAACAGCGCCGCCACCGCCGCGGCCTGCACAGCCGAACGCAGCATGTCGGCCCGCAGCGCTTGGCCCTCGTCGAAGGCGTCCCACAACGCCACCGCAACGCCGAGCAATAGTACGTCCACACTCGTCGCGGCGAGCGCCAGCGAGCTGGGCAGCAAACCCAGAGGAATGACCAGGATTTCGTTGGCGAGCGCGAAAAACAGGGTGGCGACGACGATCACACCGATCACCGAACCCGGCTGTGCAGGCCGGCTCAGCGCCTTGGCCATCGCACCCAGCGTGGACGCCGAGATTACGGCGAACATCACCACGTGGCCGGTGCGCACAGGCCCGTCGACACCGCCGGCCATGGTGGCGCCGAACAGTGCCAGCGCACCGACGACGGCGACGAGCGTCAGCTCACCGGTGCGTGCCCGCCAGCTGTCGCGCGGCCGGGAAAGCTCGACAAGAACCGCGAACCAGGCCACGCCGGGGAGCGCCGCCAGGTAGACCTCGACGTGGCTGAGCAGATCGGCCCGCGCGAGGCTGGTCAGCCGCACCGCGTCCAGCGCCACCACGGCGGCGAAACCACACAATCCGACCGCCGCCAACGCGAGCATGGGCTTGCGCGGGTCGCGGGCCAGCAGATACGCCCCCAACCACCAGCTGATCGTGAACACGACCGCCGACAGCGCAGCCATGCATCAAGTGTGACATGGGCGACATCGGGCCGAGCGTGTACTCAGCGCGACTGCGGCCGGTGGGCTGTGTTCAGCTGCCAGATGCCGAGCACGACCGCGACACCACCGGCGCAAGCGAGCGCCCAGTTGCCCGCCTCGCTCAGCGGCAACCAGCCAGACAACGCCGTCGCCCACATCGCTGGAGCGAAGACGAGGTTGAACATCCCGAAAACCCGTGCCAGATGACGCGGTGTCGGGTGGACCCGGTTCAGTCCGAGCAGGAGACCGACACCGCCGACGAGGAACGCCAGCCCACCGGCGAGCAGCACCACGCGCGGCACGTTCCACCAGTCACCGAGTGGCCCCGATAAAGTGGCGACGATCGCGCCTGCGAGACTCCAGAAGGCCACGTCGGCGAAGATCGATCGCCAACGCCTGTCGTCGATGTTGCTGTGGCTACCTGATATTGATGTGCTTGTCATGTCCCGATGGTGCGGCCACGAGCAGTGCCAACTCCAGACACAGCACTGCCAAACGCTGCCGATTTCACCGATTCGTCTATCCGAGCAGAGAACCAACCAGCGCTACCGGCCGTAGCGTCGGTGCCGCAGGGTGTAATCCCGCAACGCCCGCAGGAAATCCACCCGGCGAAAAGCAGGCCAGTGCGCTTCGGTGAACCACATCTCCGAGTATGCGCTCTGCCAGAGCAGGAAACCGGACAGCCGCTGCTCACCTGAGGTTCGAATGACCAGATCCGGGTCGGGTTGGCCTGAGGTGTAAAGGTTCTCGGAGATGGCGTCGACGGTGACCGCCTCGACGAGTTCCTCGGCGGTAGCACCGTTGGCCAGTTGCTTCCCCAACAAGCCGCGTACCGCGTTCACGATCTCCTGCCGACCGCCGTAGCCGACGGCGAGATTGACGTGAAAGCCGCCGTTTTTGTCCCGGGTACCTTCTACCGCCTCCCGCAACCGGCGGGCCGGTTCTTCGCCGATCAATTCCAGATCCCCAACCGTGCGCACGCTCCAGCGGTTGGTGGGCGCGCAGATCTCCTCGACGACGTCGGTGATGATCTCGATGAGGGTGCCGAGTTCACCGGGGTCGCGCTGCAGGTTTTCGGTGGACAGCAGGTAGACGGTGGCCATTTCGATGCCGGCTTGGGCGCACCAACGCAGCATCTCGGCGATTTTGGCCGCACCCATCCGGTAGCCGTAGCTCACGTCGTCATAACCCGCATCACGGGCCCAGCGACGGTTCCCGTCGCAAAGGACAGCGATGTGGCGGGGCAGCGCGGGTCCGGAGGCCGCCAACCCGCGCCGGAGCCGCCTCTCGTAGAGCCGATAGAGCGGTTCTTGGAGGGGCTTCCGGAGAGTCTCCTTGAGGCGTGCTGCGATCGTCGCCACGAAGACCCAGACTACTGTGATCGACAGAAATTGCCGACGATCCGGCCGGCAATCCGCTCAAGTCAGGGAGGCTGATGGGCACCCGGACCAACACGGCCAACGCCGTCAACGCGGCGAACGCCGTCCCCGAGCCGGCGCTTGCGGCGTTCTCCGGAGACATCGCCGCACTGCACACCAAGCCGAGGGCCCGCGGCTGGATTCATCTGGTTTCGGCCATCGTGGCAGTCGCCGCGGGTGCCGCGCTGATCTCGGTGTCGTGGCCGCTGCAGGGGCTCAAGGCCGGTCTGGCGACCTTCGTCTACGTCGGCTCAGTGGTGGGGATGTTCACCGTCAGCGCCGCCTACCACCGTCTCACCTGGACGTCGGCGACCACCCGCACGTGGATGAAGCGGCTCGATCACTCGATGATCTTTGTGCTGATCGCCGGCACCTACACGCCGTTCGCGCTGCTGGCGATGCCGCACCACACCGGGATGTTGGTGCTGGCCATCGTGTGGGGCGGCGCCGCCGCGGGAGCGCTGCTGAAGATGTGCTGGCCGGCCGCACCACGCTGGGTGGGTGTGCCGCTATATCTGCTGCTGGGCTGGGTGTCGGCGTTCTACATCGCGACGATTCTGCACGGCGCCGGAGTAGTGGCGGTGGTGCTGCTGGCCGTCGGCGGCGTCTTGTACAGCGTCGGCGGTGTGCTGTATGCGCTAACCTGGCCTAACCCGTGGCCTCAGACGTTCGGCCACCACGAGTTCTTTCACGCCTGCACGGCCGCCGCGGCGATCTGCCATTACATCGCGATCTGGTTCGCGGTCTTCTGACGACCGCTTATGCGGCGAACGTGAAGCTGTTGCGAAATTTCGGCCGATTTTTCGCAACGGCTTCACACTCGGCGACAGCAACCGCTACAGCTGGGAGACGTTCTCCGCCGACCAGTAGGCCTTCATCGCGATGATCTTGCCGTCGTCGCCGAACACCATGACGTCGATCGGCTCGATCACCATCGCGCTGTCACCGGCGGTGATGGTCAGCCTGAAGTGGAACGCCGCCTCGTTACCGGCCACCCGCAGCGTCACCAGCTCGCAGGCCCGTTCCAGGTTATCCAGTGTCGAGTAGAAGCCGCGGATCGCCTCGCGGCCGATATGCACCTCGCCACCGACCGGATCCTCGAGCGTGGCATCGACAGCATAGAGGTCGACCAGGTCATCGGCGCTGCCGTTGGCGACCAGGCCGATATAGCGGTTGACGGTCTCGGTGATGGCTTGGGCTTTACTCGCCTTATCCGGTGCACTCGGCATAACTGGCACGCTACCGTCAGTCGGCCACACCGAGGGCGGCGGCCAGCTCCGGTGTGCCGGTGACCGGCAGATCGCACACCCGCCCACGGCACACGTAAGCGGCGTCGGCGCCGTCCACCCTGTCGCGACCGGTCAGCAGTTCCGACGAGCCGACCGCGCCACCGATGACGACCGACCCGCCGGGCGCCAGTCGCCGCGCAACGGCCAGCAGGGTCGAACCCGCCCCGCCGCAGGCGACTGCGATCTGCAGCGGCCCCCGGACGGCGGCTTCGGCCACCGCCAGCCAGTGCCCGGCTGACCGTGCCGCCCGGGCCAGCAGCGACGAGTGCGCCCGCAGTGCGTCGTCGGCGGCTTGGCGGTATCGTTCCGCACGGTCCGGGCCGACCAGGTAGGCAGCGGTTAACAGCGCCTCGGTGACCAATGACGCGCCCGACGGCGTCGCCCCATCCAGCGGGTCGGCGGGACGATACATCAACTGCTCAGCGTCGTCGGCGCTGTCGAACCAGCGACCAGGTGAGTCCGGATCGCCGAAGTGCGCCAGTGCGGTGTCCAGCAGGTGAACGGCCGCGGTCAGCCACTGCCCGTCGGCGGTCAGCTGATGCAACGCGAGCAGGCCGGTGGCCAGCGCGCCGTAGTCCTCCAGAATGGCGGCGCTCTCGCCGACCGAGCCGCCCAGGCTGGCTCGGCGCAGCCGGCCGTCCACCAGGTGCAGGTCGATCAGTGCAGCGGCACATCGCAGGGCCGCGCCGGCCAGGCCCGGGTCTTCCAGCGCCACACTGGCTTCGGCTAGCGCGGTGATCGCCAACCCGTTCCAGGCGGTGACGATCTTGTCGTCGCGGCCGGGCTGCACCCGGGTGCGCCGAGCCGCCCTCAATACGGTGCGTACCCGCTCGAAACGGCCGGCATCATCCGGATCGATCGACAATTGCAGCACCGAGCTGCCGGATTCGAAAGTCCCCAACGCGGTGACCCCGAAAACTTCTGCTGCCCAACGCCCGTCGTCGTCACCGAGAACCTCGGTCAGCTGCTGAGGTGTCCACACGTACGTGGAGCCCTCCCGGCCGTCGGCGTCGGCGTCCAGCGAGGAGATGAACATACCGGAATCGGCCAGGTCGTCGAGCAGAAACCGAGCGATCTGCGCGGTCACCCGATGCGCCAACGGATCCCCGGTGCGACGCGCCCAGTGCGCATAGGCCCGCAACAACAGCGCGTTGTCATACAGCATCTTCTCGAAATGCGGCACCACCCAGGCGTTGTCGACGCTGTAACGGGCGAAGCCGCCAGCCAGCTGATCATAGATTCCGCCACGGGCCATTGCCGCGCCGGTGCGGGCAACCGCATCCAGCGCGTCCGTCGACCCGGTTCGCTCGTAATGACGCAGCAACGCCTCCAGCAGCGCCGACGGCGGGAACTTCGGCGCACCGCCGAAGCCGCCGCGCTCGGTGTCCTCGTCGGCGAGCACGGCCGCCACCGCCTGATCACACAACGCGGGCTCGATCGCCGGCCCGCCGCCAGGTAGGCCCGCCGCCATCGAACGCAGCTCCCCCGCGATATGGTCGGACGCCTGCTCCACTTCGCTACGGCGGTTTCTCCAGGTGTCAGAGATAGCCGAAAGCAGTTGTAGAAAAGCCGGTTTGGGATAGTACGTGCCGCAGTAGAACGGTCGGCCGTCGGGCGTCAGGAAGCACGTCATAGGCCAGCCCCCCCGCCCGGTCAGTGCCACGGTGGCGTTCATGTACACCGAGTCGAGGTCCGGCCGTTCCTCGCGATCGACCTTGATGCAGACGAAGCTGTCGTTCATGGCGGCAGCGACGGTGTCGTCCTCGAACGACTCGTGCGCCATCACGTGACACCAGTGACACGCCGCGTAGCCGATCGACAGCAGAATCGGCACGTTGCGCTCGGCGGCTTCGGCCAATGCCGACGGCGTCCACTCCTGCCAATGCACCGGGTTGTCGGAATGCTGGCGAAGATACGGACTGGTGGAGCCGGCGAGACGGTTGACCATACCCCCACGTTAAACGCAGCACGGCGCCGTGTACCGGCACGCCGGACTAATGGGCGTCCTCGGTTTGCTGGACTATCTGATAGGCCGGGTCGACGATAGCCACCGGTTGGTTGCGTCGTTGGCGTGCCTTACCGGTGATTCGCAGCAGCTGGCCCGGTGAGATATCGGCACCACGTCCGGGACCGAAAGCCACGCGGACGTCTCCGCTGTGGTCGCCGACCACGATCCAGCGGACCGTTCGTCCCCGTTCGGTGATGTCTTCGACCTGGCTGACTCGGCCTTCGACGGTGACGCGTCGACCCGCAACCAGGCTCTGCACCGCGACCACCGCCGTCGCCCGCTCCGGGTGCTCGTATGCGTCGATGCTCTGCTGTTCGTCGCGAAAAACCCGCGCCTGAGCCTTGTCGAGTTCCCGAGCGATACGCTGCCCCACACTGTCAGGGAACGCTTGTCCGATGCGCGATTCCACGTCATAGGGCACGATCGTCGCGGCGGCGTCGGGAATCCGGCTGATGGCGCGGGCGATCTTGTCGGCGGTGCGGTCGTGGAGCAATCGTCCCAGCAGCGGCGCGTAGGTGCGCCGTGGCAGCAGCACCGTCACGTTGGTGTCGGGGTGCTCGTCGCGAACCGTCACGACCAGCAGCTGCGCGGCTCGGGTGATCTGTCGGTCCGGACAGTCCACCACCCGTAGCGGTGTGTCGAGATCTAAGTGCTCCCAGCGTTGCCGCAACCGCGTGGCAACCGCAGGATCGACCATGAAGTGCACCGCGACCAGTTCGTCGGCCCGCAATCCCTTGCTGTAGCGCAGCGCCTCGAGCACCGCGAGGTCGAGAGCGCTGACAAAAACGAACACCCGGTGACGCGCGTACTTCACCAACTGCGGACCGTCGGTGCGAAACGTTTCGAGAATCGATGCCTCGGCCCGGTATTCGCGGTTGAGCCGCATCAACCCGAATACCAATAGTGGAAACACGACAACGACCAACCAGGCTCCCTCGGTGAACTTGGCCACGGCGAGGATCCCCACCACAATCGTCGACAGAATTCCTGCCGACAAGTTGATCGCCAGCTTGTGTCGCCAGCCTCGATCACGGTGCCGAAGATGATGTTTGGTCATCCCGTAGCCGGCCATCGAGAAACCGCTGAATACGCCGATCGCGAACAACGGCACCAGCGCGTTGACCGAGCCGCCGGTTCCCACCAGCAAGGCCACCGACAGCACCGTAAGCGTGACAATGCCATTGGAGAACACCAGCCGGTGACCGCGCTTTGTCAGCTGTCGTGGCAGGAAGCGGTCCTCGGCAACGAAGCTGGCCAGCGCGGGGAACCCGTTGAAGCTGGTATTGGCACCCGTGTACAAGATGGCTGCGGTCGACGCCTGGACCAGCAGATACAGCGTGTGGCCGATCACCCCCTCGCCGAAGACCGCGCGGGCGATCTGCGATAGCACCGAGGGGTATTCATCGATATACGGGGTGGCGCGGGTGACGTGGGCAAGGTGCGCGACGCCTGCCAACGAGAACCCGAGGATGCACGCCATGATGGTGAGCACCCGACGTGCGTTCACGCCCTGTGGTTTACCGAACACGTTGACCGTATTGGAGATTGCCTCGACGCCGGTCAGCGACGAACCTCCGTTGGCGAATGCGCGCAGCAGCACCAGGATGGTGGCGCCCATCACCAAACCGCCGCCCTGATGGACCGGCACCGCTCCGGCGATGTGCTGCGGATCGTATGCCGGTAGCCCCCAAAAGATTTCGCGGATCCACCCCGTCCCGATCATCAAAGTGATCATGATGACGAAGGAGTATGTGATCGCCGCGAAGGGCCGGCCCGCTTCGCGCAGTCCGCGCAGGTTTACAAAGCAAATGGCGATCACCACGGCCACGGTGATGTGCAGGCTGTAGGGCCCGAGCGAGGGTATCGCCGACGCCACCGCCACCGTGCCGGCGGCTGTCTGAACCGCCACGGTGACCACGTAGTCGATCAACAGTGCCGCGGCGGCAATCTGGGCCACCCGGGGGCCGAAGTTATCCCGCGCCACCATGTAGGAGCCGCCCGCTCGGGTATAGGCCATCACGACCTGCCGATACGAGGCAGCCACCAACACCAGGATCAACAGGATGGCGCCGGTGATCGGCAGCAGCAACACGAAGGCGGCCAGACCGGCCTGCGGCAGCAGTTCTACCAGGATCTGCTCGGGACCATAAGCGGTCGACGAGATAGCGTCGGGTGAAAGCGCGCCCAGCGCAACTGTGTTCGGCAATGTCTCCGATCTGAGGTCTTCGCTGATCAGCGGCTTCCCTAAAAAGATGCGCTTGCACAAGTCGGAAAGCGCCACCGGTACTGGCGGGTAGTCGGCCGGCGCGGCCATCAGTCGGTTACCAGCGCGCCGACGACTTCATCGAACCGCTCGATCACCTTGTCGCCGTCGGCGTCGACACCACACAGCGGTCCGCGGTCAGCCGGGCGCCACTGCACGTGAAACGGGGCGATCAGCGCTCCGGGCTCGGGGTGGCGGGCGTCTCGCTCCCAGGGGGCCTGCTCAGTCACGGCGTCCAGTCTGGCATGCGGTGCAGAAGGCGAGTGACTCGGTGATCGTGATTCCAGCGCGCGGTTAGCCGGCCGGCTCCGACGACGATCCATCGGGATTGTCCGGCTGACCGACCCCCCCGGCCGTGCCTGTATCAGCGTCCTGATCAGCCGCCGGACTCTCCCGATCGAACGACTTGGGCACCTTCTTGAGCTGTCGGTTCATCGACCACACCAGCAGGAAGGTGCCGAGCAGCAACAGCACGATAACCAGCAGGCCGAACGGGCTGGCTTTGCCGAAGTCCGGTCCGGTGTTATGTGGCGCTTCGTCAGCCAGCACACCGAGCGCCGTGATGAGAGCCTGGTTCACCGGCCAGCCTCGATCCCGGCGAACAGGTCGGTCTCGGGCAGGCTCACCGGCACCCGGGATCGCGCCAGCTCGAACTCCTCGGTCGGCCACAGCCGCTGCTGCCAGGCGATCGGCGCGGCGAAGAAGTCCCCGTTCGGGTCGATCTGGGTGGCGTGGGCCCGCAGTGCGTCGTCACGCTGGCCGAAGTAGGCCGCGCATTCGACGCGGGTAGTCACCCGGTCGGCGAATACGTCGTGGTCCGGCTTCCAGTGCTCCAGCCATGTGCCGAACGGTCCCACCTGCCCGTGCTTGGCGAACTCGTCCTGCAGCAACTGCATCCGCTGGCGCAGGAACCCGTGGTTGTAGTACAGCTTGGACACCGTCCACGCCTCTCCGGCTTGCGGGTAGCGACGGTAGTCACCGGCCGCCTCGAACGCGGCGACCGAAACCTGGTGGCAGCGAACGTGATCGGGATGCGGGTAGCCGCCGTTTTCGTCGTAGGTGGTCATCACATGCGGCCGGAAGTCCCGGACAACCTCGACCAGCCGCTCTGTAGAGACCTCCAGGGGCGCCAGCGCGAAGCAGTCCGGCGGTAGCGGCGGCGGCGGGTCGCCCTTGGGCAGACCGGAGTCGACGAAGCCCAGCCAGGTGTGCTCGACGCCGAGGATCTCAGCCGCCTTGGCCATCTCGTCTCTGCGGATCTCGGCGAGGTGTCCGTGCACGTCGGGCAGGTCCATCTCGGGATTGAGGATGTCGCCGCGTTCACCGCCGGTCAGCGTCACCACCAGCACTCGGTGGCCGGCGTCCGCGTAGCGGGCAAGGGTGGCCGCGCCCTTGCTGGATTCGTCGTCCGGGTGGGCGTGCACTGCCATCAGCCGCAGCTCGCTCACGTGCGCATTCTCTGTTCCGTCTGCCGTTGACCGGGCATAGGACCCTATCGTCCCAGATGGTTTCCGGTTCTAATAGTTCCATCATGTCCAGTGGCTTTCATGGGCCGGTAACCGATCCCGTGTCCAACGACCCGGCCGTCCGGCGGCCGGTCAGCCGCTATGGGCGGGTCCGGTTGCCCGGCAGACCGCGGCGCTGGGCGGTGATCGCGCTGGCAGTGTTGGCCATTGCGACCGGTGCCGCCGCTTCCGTCATCGTCTATCAGCGGCTGGGCACCCCCGACGTCAGAGGCGATCTGTTCGGCTACCGGGTGATCGACGACCATACCGTGTCGGTGACGGTCAGTGTGACCCGCTCGGACCCGTCGCGCCCTGTTGTGTGCATCGTGCGGGTCCGGTCCGCGGACGGCAGCGAGACGGGCCGGCGCGAGGTGCTGATCGGGCCGGCTGAAGCAGCCACTGTCCAGGTGACAACGATCGTGAAATCCAGCGCACCGCCGATGATGGGCGACATCTATGGCTGCGGAACCGATGTGCCCGGCTACCTCCGCTCCCCTTGACGCCCAGGTCGCCGCTGTGGATGGTTCCGGCATCGGTGTGAGGTTGCAGTGGTATGGTTTCTGGGTACACGGTTCCTGGTGGGACCGTGTATTGCTGCATTAGCAGCACAAAACCGCAGTACACGGGGTGGCACCGCCTTTTCCCGCGGTGCCCGGCCTCGCGGCCCGTGCACCGAAGTATCCCGGGCCCGACCACACAAGGAGCGCGACGACATGACGGACACCCAGGTGACTTGGTTGACCCAAGAGTCACATGATCGGCTCAAGGAAGAACTCGACCACTTGATCGCGCACCGTCCGGTGATCGCCGCGGAGATCAACGACCGACGGGAGGAAGGCGACCTGCGCGAGAACGGCGGTTACCATGCCGCCCGCGAGGAGCAGGGCCAGGAGGAAGCCCGAATCCGTCAGCTGCAAGAGTTGCTCAATAACGCCAAGGTCGGCGAAGCCCCCACCCAATCCGGGGTGGCCCTGCCTGGTTCGGTGGTGACGGTCTGCTACAACGGCGACCAGTCCGACACCGAAACGTTCCTGATCGCCACCCGCCAGGAGGGTATTCACGTGGACGACCTCGAGGTATACTCGCCGAACTCGCCGCTCGGCGGAGCCCTGATCGACGCCAAAGTCGGCGAGGAACGCAGCTACACGGTTCCCAGCGGCAAGACCGTCAAGGTGACGCTGCTCAGCGCCGAGCCCTACCGAGGCTGAGAGTAACTGGCTCGCTTACCTCGATCGGCGAACCATCGATTAGTTCAGCGCCTGCTCCAGGTCGGCGAGCAGATCCCCGATGTCCTCGATGCCCACTGATAACCGCACCAGGTCGTCAGGCACCTCCAGTTGCGAACCGGCCGTCGACGCATGCGTCATCGCGCTCGGATGCTCGATCAGCGACTCCACCCCACCCAGCGACTCGGCCAGGATGAACACCTCGGTGCGCGCGCACAGCTCCTCGGCGGCCCGCCGCCCGTCGCGCATCCGCACCGACACCATGCCGCCGAAACCGGTCATCTGCCGGGCCGCGACGTCGTGGCCCGGGTGATCGGGCAGGCCCGGATACAGCACGGTGCGCACCGCCGGATGTGCGGCAAGAAACTCCGCGACCGTCGCCGCGTTCTCGCAGTGCCGTTGCATCCGCAACGTCAGCGTCTTGAGGCCACGGATCGTCAGGTACGCGTCAAACGGTCCCGGCACTGCGCCAGCGCCGTTCTGCAGGAAGCCGAACGCGGCGTCCAACTCCTCGTCGTCGGTGACCAGCGCGCCGCCCACCACGTCGGAGTGGCCACCGATGTACTTGGTGGTGGAGTGCAGCACCACGTCAGCGCCAAGGGTCAGCGGCTGCTGCAGAGCAGGCGAAGCAAATGTGTTATCCACCAACACCTTTACCGAAGAATTTCGGCCCAGTTCTGCGACCGCGGCAATGTCGGCGATCGACAGCAGGGGGTTAGTCGGAGTCTCCACCCAGATCAGCCGGGTGTTCGGGGTGAGCGCGGAGCGTACCGCGTCCAGGTCACACAGGGCGACCGGTGTGTAGGTCACCCCCCATCCGGTGAACACCTTGTCGATCAGCCGGAATGTACCGCCGTAGGCATCGTCGGGCAGGACCATGTGGTCACCGGGCCGCAGCAACGCCCGCAGTGCGCAATCGGTGGCGGCCATCCCCGAGCCGAACGCCCGGCCGAAACTGCCGCTCTCGACCGCGGCCAGCGCGGATTCCAACGCGGCGCGGGTCGGGTTTCCGGTACGTGCGTATTCGAACCCGCCACGCAACCCGCCCACGCCGTCCTGGGCGAACGTGCTGCTGGCATAGATCGGGGCGTTCACCGCTCCGGTCGCGGGATCCGGTCGAAAGCCGGCGTGGATGGCCCTGGTCGACAGGCCTTTGAAAGAGTGCAAGAAGTGCTGTCCGCTCATCGACGGCCAGCCTAGAGGTCTCGTCGTAGGAATGCGGACGCAGTCGCTGCGCCAGTCCAGTCAGCCACGGACGACCAGGTCGTTAGCTGCCTGATCGTGCCAGCCCCGCAACCGTCCCGAGTTGTCGAAAAGGGCGGACAGGTACACCACCGCCGCGCCCACACCGCAGAAGACATAACCGGCTAACGGAATGAGCTGCCGGACAAACGCCTGTCCGAAGTCGACGGGCCTACCGGTGCCAGCGTCGACGACTTTGATGCCGAGGGCAATCTTGCCGAGCGTGGCACCGAACGCGCCCACCATGAGGCCTTCGTAAAGCAGCAGGAAGGCCAAGGTGGCTCCGTAGGCCAGGCTGATCGGCACCAAGAGGTTTCCGGACCGCCCGGGTTGGCCCGGTTGGCCCGGTCGCCCGGGTTGGCCCGGTTGGCCGGGTCGCCCGGGTTGGCCCGGTTGGCCCGGTTGGCCCGGTTGGCCGGGTCGCCCGGGCCGGCCCCCCTCACCGCCCTTGCCGCCCTTGCCGCCCTTGCCGCCCTGGCCTCCTTGTCCTGGCCGGCCGGGTTGCCCAGGTTGCCCAGGCTGCCCGGGTTGTCCGGGCTTGGTGATGCTGGTGCCGTTCCCGCTGCTGCCCGAGACAGCCGATGTGGACGAGAAGACCGACCCGACAAACACGAGGACCACGGAGAACACCACTGCGTAAATGGCGGTATCGATCAGCCGGGCAACCAGTCGCCGGCCGGATGTCGCGACTTGGGTAGACCCGCCACCGGGAAGGTCGACGTAACCGCCACTGGCCTGCGGCGGATATCCGAGACTGCCCGGCGGCGGTGGCGGGAAATTGCCCGGCGGGGGCGGCGGGTAGCTGCCAGGCGGCGGCGGGTAGCTGCCCGGCGGCGGATAGCTGCCACCCGGTGGCGGCGGATAGTTGCCACCCGGTGGCGGAGGCGGCGGATAGTTCCCCGGCGGAGGCGGCGGCAGGTCAGTCATGAGCGGCCCCTTCTCTAGGTCGGCTCCGGGTCGGCCCAGCGGTCCACAGGCTATCGCAATTCGATGCCCGTTACCGCCGCCCTGACCTACCGGGCCCCTCCGACAGGAACCCCAGCAGGTCGTGGCGGGTGATGACGCCGGCCGGCTTGCCCCCTTCGACCACCATGACCGCATCCCAGTCCCGCAGCGCCTTGGCGGCGATGCTGACCACCTCGCCGGCTCCGATCATCGGCATCGGCGGACTCATGTGCTGAGCCACCGCGTCGGCGAGCTTGGCGCGACCCTCGAACACCGCGGACAGCAACTCGCGCTCGGACACGCTGCCGGCCACC
>NZ_JBYCLE010000142.1:0-3267 GCF_057473765.1 Mycobacterium sp. TH-M106
CCGAAGACCTCACCGACTATCTGCTGGAGATGGGTATCCGGGTGCGCTACCTGCACTCCGAAGTCGACACGCTGCGCCGGGTGGAACTGTTGCGGCAACTGCGGCTCGGCGACTACGACGTGTTGGTCGGCATCAACCTGCTGCGGGAGGGCCTGGACCTGCCGGAGGTGTCGCTGGTGTCGATCCTCGACGCCGACAAGGAGGGCTTCCTGCGCTCGTCGCGCAGCCTGATCCAGACCATCGGCCGCGCCGCCCGCAATGTCTCCGGCGAGGTGCACATGTACGCCGACACCATCACCGACTCGATGCGGGAAGCCATCGACGAGACCGAACGGCGCCGAGCCAAGCAGATCGCCTACAACACCGAGCACGGCATCGACCCGCAGCCGTTGCGCAAGAAGATCGCCGACATCCTCGACCAGGTATACCGCGAGGCCGCTGACACCGCGGACACCGAGGACGCCAAGGAGGCCAAGGCAGCCCCCATCCCCGTCGGCGGGTCCGGGCGCAACGCGTCTCGGGGCCGGCGGGCCCAGGGCGAGCCGGGCCGGGCCGTCAGTGCCGGTGTGTTCGAGGGCCGCGACACCGCCAACATGCCGCGGGCAGAGTTGGCCGACCTGATCGGTGATCTCACCGAGCAGATGATGAATGCCGCGCGTGACCTGCAATTCGAGCTGGCCGCACGGATTCGCGACGAGATCGCCGACCTGAAGAAGGAACTGCGTGGAATGGATGCCGCAGGCGTGCCGTGACGCGCCCGGTGTGAATCCGTTTTCGCGTCTTGTGCCGATCCGTGGTTGACTGCACATGGTGGTGCATCTGACAGAACCAGCGACGACGACAACTGCAGGCCGCTGGCGAGATCTGTTCGGTTCGCAGTATTTGGGCGTTTCGGCTGTGCTCGCCGGCGGCGTGGTGTTGTATGCGACCAACGAGTTCTTGACGATCAGCATGCTGCCGAACGTGATCAAAGATATCGGCGGCGAGCGGCTCTATGCCTGGGTGACCACTCTGTACCTGGTTGGGTCGGTGGCGGCAGCGGCCGCGGTGCATGCCGTGCTGGTGCGGGTCGGGGCGCGATCGGCCTATCTGTTGGGGCTGTCGTCGTTCGGCGCCGGGAGTGTGGTTTGCGCACTGGCACCGACAATGGAGGTCTTGCTGGCCGGCCGCACTCTGCAGGGCATAGGCGGCGGCCTATTGGCCGGTCTGGGCTACGCGCTGATCAACGCCGTGCTGCCGCAGTCACTGTGGACCCGCGCTGCCGGGCTGGTCTCGGCGATGTGGGGGGTCGGCACGCTGGTCGGGCCGGCGGCGGGCGGCATGTTCGCGCAGTTCGGTATCTGGCGCGGCGCTTTCGGGGCGATGGCAGTCCTGACCGCGGCGATGGCCGTCTTGGTGATCACGGTGCTGGCGCCGGTCGGCGGTGAATATCGCGGCGAACCGATCAAGATACCGGTGCGCTCGTTGCTGCTGTTGGGTGCTGCCGCACTGGTGGTGAGCGCCGCGCAGTTGCCGCACAACCTGGCCCTGGCGGCCGGGCTGCTGGCCACCGGCGGGGTCCTGCTGGGGGTGTTTTTGTTCACCGATCGGCGGGCGTCGGCTGCCGTGTTGCCGCCGAGTGCTTTCCACCCGGGTCGGGAGAAATGGATCTACCTGACGCTGGGGCTGTTGATGTCGACGACGAAGGCCAACCTGTATGTGCCGCTCCTCGGTCAGCGACTGGCGCATCTGACCCCGGTGCTGGCCGGATTCCTGGGTGCTGCACTGTCGACCGGCTGGATGATCAGCGAAATCGCCAGCGCTTCGCTGAGCAGGGCGCGTGTCATCACCGGGCTGGTGGTCGCCGCGCCACTGGTGGTGTCTGCGGGACTGACCGTGGCGGCGTTCACCCGGATGAGTCACTACAACCCCGCCGCCGTCGGCGTTGTCTGGGCGTCGGCGTTGCTGGTCGTCGGCGCCGGTGTGGGTGCCAGTTGGCCGCACCTGTCGGCATGGGCGATGAGCTGCGTCGACGATCCTGCCGAAGGCGGCACGGCGGCGGCGGCGATCAATACCGTGCAGCTGATCTCCGGTGCGTTCGGCGCCGGGATAGCCGGTCTGGTGATGAACACCGCCATGAGTGCGGGCATGCCTGCGGCCCGCTCGCTGTTCGCGGTGTTCGCGGTGTTCGCTGCGGTGGGTTGCCTGTTCGCTTATCACGCGATCCGAGGCTCCGGCGCTGCGTCGACCACCGCCGATTGATTCAGCCCGGTGAAATCAGGGCACCGAGACGAAGCCGTGTCGCCAATCGCACCCACCGCGGCGTGTCGACGCGCTACTGTCTCGGTGGCGTTATCACTAGTCACTGGGAGGGTGTACGGATGAGCGGCTATCAGACCGTGGTGGTCGGCACGGACGGCTCGGACTCGTCGCTGCGGGCCGTCGACCGGGCAGCTCGGCTCGCGTCCGGGTCGGGAGCGACGTTGATCGTGGCCACCGCGTACCTTCCCCACGAGAACGACACGCGGGCCACCGACGCCCTGAAAGACGAGGGCTACCAGGCGACGGGCAACGCGCCGCTCTACGCGATCTTGAAAGAAGCGAGAGAGCGGGCCCAGGCCGCGGGCGCCAGCACTGTCGAGGAGCGACTGGTCGAGGGCGCCCCGGTGGACGCACTGGTTGACCTCGCAGAGAACGTCGGTGCGGATCTGCTGGTCGTCGGCAACGTCGGCCTGAGCACTATCGCCGGCCGGCTGCTCGGGTCGGTTCCGGCCAACGTGTCCCGCCGCGCGAAGACCGACGTGCTGATCGTGCATACGACAGGCTGATTAAGGGCTGATTGCGGGCTGCCTCACCGCGCTCACCAGCCGCGTGCCCGCCACTCGTCCAGGTGCGGGCGCTCGGCACCCAGGGTGGTGTCGTCGCCGTGGCCGGGGTAGACGACGGTGTCGTCACCGAAACGATCGAAGACCTTCGTCGTGACATCGTGAAACAGTGACTCGAACTCCGCCGGTTTGGTCGTCTTGCCGACCCCGCCCGGGAACAGGCAGTCGCCGGTGAACAGCTGGGCCACTCCGCCGGCCGACGCGCCGCTCAACACCAGGGCGACCGAGCCCGGAGTGTGCCCGCGCAGGTGGATTACGTCGAACATCAGATCGCCCACCTCGACGGTGTCGCCGTCGGCCAGGATTCGGTCGGGCCGCACCGGCAGCGGATCGGCGTCGAGTGCATGCGCGGCAGTCGGCGCCCCGGTGGCTTCGGCCAGCGCCGCCAGCGCCTGCCAGTGGT
>NZ_JBYCLE010000143.1:0-1217 GCF_057473765.1 Mycobacterium sp. TH-M106
ATGAACCGGGCCGTGGTCAACCCGGCAAAGCTGCTCCCCAGCACCAGGACCCGTGGTTTGGCCTGCGTCATCGCGATCGCTCCCTTCGATGTCCGACTGACTTTTAATGCCCATCCGGCCACAGATAGGGGCATCCGCGGCATACCTCAAAACATCAGAACCGGCCAGCTTGCCGCCGGGCGAGTCGAGACGTCGGCGCCGTCCCCATCGCAACGGCGGATGAGCGCATTACCTGAAATCTGTGATTCCGTTAGCCGAGGGGCCGACTCACCCTGAGGGTACTACCGCGCCAATCCGCCGCATTCGACCAAATCCACCCCGACATCGCCGCGTGATACACGACACAAATAAGCCGAGAGCTCCCAGCGATCCTCGTCGCCGCTAGGAGCTACCAGCGACTATCGGTAGTGCTCACTCCAGCGTCACGACCATCTTGGCCGCCCTGGCGAGGGTGTTGGTGACGGGAGACCGTTCCTGTCCGGCCTTGACCACGGCTTCGATTTCTTCCCGGCTCGCTTTCGGTGCGACGATTTTCAACTTGGCGCGAAACTCCTGGGCGCCGGACCCTTGTTCGGCGGTGATCCCTTCGGTGATGCCCAAAAATAGCGACGCCACATCGAAGTCGGTTTCGACCTCGCAGGTGTAGCTTTCCAGTTCGATTCCCCGGGCCGCGGCGGTGCCCACTATGTTGCATGCCAAGCAACCCGCGAGGCCCTGCAGCAGGTACTCGGCCGGTGTGGGCGCCGTATCGTTGCCGAGAAGTGAGACAGGATGATCGCTTGTCATCGTGAACTTCTTCCCGGCCCGGCCGGTGTCGGTGTCGCCACCCTGGGTCATCGCGGAAATCTGAGAGGTCACCAGGCAGCCACTCCGCCACTGGGAGTTGGCCCGGAAGGTCACCTTGGCCAGATTTCGATCAGTCCTCACCGCCTCGGCCATCGCTGTCAACGCCTTCATGTCGACGCCATCGAGCACATCCGTGTTATCCATCGTTAGTCTCTAATCATCTTGTGTTTGAACTGAATTCACGCGCCGCGTCCTTGACGATCGGCGGCTATCCAGACCCCGTTGACTTCTTCCGCGGGAATGAATACACCGTCGCACGTGCTTTGCGCCAGGTGGTAGGGACTTTGGGCCCTCTTCGGATCTCCGGATGACATTTTCGTGGGCGCGGTCTCAGCGCTGCCCCGCCGGGTCGGGCCGTCATCAACGTTTCA
>NZ_JBYCLE010000144.1:0-3268 GCF_057473765.1 Mycobacterium sp. TH-M106
TTGGCCACGTCTTTGACGTAGTGATGGCCGTGCCCGGACGGCACGTCGACGGCGACCGCCATGTCGGCCGAGACCTGGAGGAAGGTCACCACCGGAACCCAATTCATCTGGGGCAACACGTCGTAGCCGCGTGGCTCGGCCAACCAATCCGGCCTGCGGAACAGCAGCTCCGGGCTCCACCAGGCGATCGGGTCGGACGCGTGCTGCAGATACACCACCCGTATTGAGCCCGGCGGGCCCCACTGGTCGGGACGATCCAGATCGTGCGGGCGTGCGACGAACCGCACGTGGCGGCCGTCGTCGTAAATCGGCAGCCACTCCGGTGAACCGGGATCGCGGTTGACGGTCAGGTCCCTCCAGATGGTGTTGTTGAAGGTCGGCCCGGAGAACAGTGCGCCATCGGTGCGGGCCAGCACGTTGTAGAGGTTCTCAAACGGTGCCTCGCCGCCGAACGAGCCCAGGCTCTCCCCGAACACCACGAGTTTGGGCCGCCGAGTTTCCGGCATTGCCCGGACCAGCTTGTCGACGGCTTCGAACAGCGCCGTCCCGGCCTGGCGGGCGTTCTCCTTGTCCACCAGGAACGACAGCCAGCTGGGCAGAAACGAATACTGCATGCTCACGATCGCGGTGTCGCCGTTGTAGATGTACTCCAGTGCCGAGGCTTCCGCTTCGTTGATCCAGCCGGTGCCGGTGGTGGTCGCGACAGCGACGACGGCGCGCTCCAGACCGCCGGTGCGTTGCAGTTCACGGGCGGCCAACTCGGCGGTGGCTTTGATCCCGCGGGCGGAGTGCAGTCCGGCGTAGGTCCGGATCGGTTCGATCGCCGGTGTTCCGTTGAATTCGGTCAGTTGCCCGACGGTAGGACCGCTAGTCACGAAGATGCGGCCCTGGTGGCCCAGCGACTCCCAGGAAGCCAGTGACTCCGGGCCACCGGAGCGCAGCGGCGTGGTCGGCGCGGGCCGGTCCGGGGTCATCTCGTCGTTGACCGCGGAAAAGGTGTGGTTCATGGTGCGCATCGCCACCTTCGCCACGACGCCGTTGAGCACCGCGATTGTCAGCGCGATCAGTAACGACACCACGACGACCGCGGAGACCCGCCGCGGTGCTACCCGGTCGAGTTGCCGCACCAGGAACCGGAACAGCTTTCGGGTCAGCTGACCCAATTCCACCAGTACAAACAGCACCACCACGGACAGCGCGGCAGCCACCGGGTAGCCGTACCACTTCAGGTGCGCTACCCCCATCAGGTCGCGGACCTCGTCCTGCCAGGTGCGAAACTCGACGATCATCGCGACCGTGCCGACGGTGCCGACGGCTATCAGCACCATCCAGGCCCACTGCGGCGCCGGCGGGCTGGTGTCCTTCGCGCGCAGATAGCGGACCAGCCACACGGCGAAGACCCCAAGTCCGTAGCCGGCGGCGCCCGACCCGCCGCTGACCAGCCCCTGGAACAGCGGGCCGCGGGGCAGCAGCGACGGCGTCAGCGACAGCCAGAGCAGCACCAGGCCGACAGCGGTGCCGGTGAAGGTGTAGCGCCGGACCCACCACGGCTTCGACGTCGGCGGAGACTCGGCGGCGGGTTCAGCGTCGGCCAATGCGGGCTCGTTCACATCAACTTAGCGGTGCGTGAAGTGCGGGGCGCGTTTGTCGATAAACGCCGTCATCCCCTCGGTTTGGTCGTCGGTGGCGAATGCGGAGTGAAATAGCCGGCGCTCGTAGAGCAATCCCTCGGCCAGGGTGGACTCGAACGCGCGGTTGACGGCCTCCTTGGCCATCCGGGCCGCCGACAGCGACATCCCCGCGATGGTAGCGGCGACCGCCATGGCCTGCCTCAGCAGGTCGTCGGCGGGCACCACCCGTGACACCAGCCCGCTGCGTTCGGCCTCGGCGGCGTCGATGGTGCGTCCGGTCAGAATCAGGTCCATCGCCTTGGCCTTGCCGATGGCCCGGGTCAGCCGCTGCGAGCCGCCCATGCCGGGCAGCACACCGAGCTTGATCTCCGGCTGGCCGAATTTCGCGGTGTCGGCGGCGATCAGCAGGTCGCACATCATCGCCAGTTCGCACCCGCCGCCGAGCGCGTGTCCGGCGACGGCGGCGATCGTCGGGGTGCGCACCGCCGCCAGTCTGGACCAGGCAGCGAAAAAGTCCGCGGCGAACACCTCGGCGAAGCTCAGCGCGGCCATCTCCTTGATGTCGGCACCGGCGGCGAATGCCTTCGCGTTTCCGGTGATGACGACGGCACCGATCCCCGGGTCGTCATCGAACTCCTCGGCAGCCCTGGTGACTTCGTTCATCATCTGGCTGTTGAGCGCGTTGAGCGCCTGCGGTCGGTTCAGCGTGATCGTGCCGACTCGTCCGTCCCGCGCCACCAGGATGGTCTGGTAAGCATTTTCACAAGCCATTGCGTCTCCTTAGAAGGTGAGATCCGGTTTTGCGGGGGCGAAATACGCCTCGACATCGGCGGCGCTGACCTCGGACAGCGTCGGCGGCGACCATGTGGGGTTGCGGTCCTTGTCGACCAGTTGGGCTCGGATTCCCTCCACCAAGTCGTGAGAGCGCAGCGACGCCGATGAGACCCGATACTCCTGAGTCAGAACGTCTTCCAGCGTGGGCAGCTCGGCGGCTCGGCGCACCGATTCCAGTGTTACCGACAACGCGATCGGGGAGCGGGTAGCGATCAGGTGAGCGGCGTCGGAGGCGCCGTCGGCGTCGCAGTCGGCCAGTGCGGCGACGATGTCGGCGACGGTGTCGTGTGCATAGCACTCGTCGATCCAGCCGCGGTTCGCGGCGAGGGTGCTTGGCGGTGGTTCGACGGCGTGGGCGGCCAGCGCGGCGGTTACTCCGCCCTCCACGATCGCGGCGGTGAAATCGCCCAGGCGCTGATGTGGCACGTAGTGGTCGGCGAAGCCCAGCGCGATGGCATCGGCCCCGGAGAACGGCGCTCCTGTCAGCGCCGCGTGCAACCCCAGCGAACCCGGCGCCCGGGACAGCAGATAGGTGCCGCCGACGTCGGGGATGAACCCGATCCCCACCTCGGGCATCGCCATTTTTGTGGTGTCGGTGACCACCCGGGTGTTGGCGTGCGCGCCGACACCGACGCCACCGCCCATCACGATGCCGTCCATCACGGAGACGTACGGTTTGGCGAACCGGCCGACCTGGGCGTTGAGTAGGTACTCGTCGTGCCAGAACCGCCGTGCGGCGGCCCCGCCGGCGCGCGCGCTGTGGTAGATCGCCACCACGTCGCCACCCGCGCACAGCCCGCGTT
>NZ_JBYCLE010000145.1:0-7907 GCF_057473765.1 Mycobacterium sp. TH-M106
AGATGTGGACCCAAGACGCCACGGCGATGCACAGCTACACCGCCAACTCGGCGGCCGCCACGACGATGACGCCGTTCACCCCCGCGCCGCAGGACACCAACGCGGCCGCGCCAGCCGCCCAGGGCATCATAGATAAACTGAACCAGCTGCTCACGCAGTTGGGCAATGTTCTGCAAAACCTAGGCACGAGCGGGCCGTCGGCGCAGCTGCTTAACCTCTTGACCAGCAACCCGATGAAGTTCCTCGAAGATATATCGCTATTCACTACCGGGCCCAACGCTGGCCAGGGCGGGGCGGGCTTCACTGTTGCCGGAGCCACGATTTTGACAGCCGTACCGGAGAACGCGGCGCTCGCGTTCACTTTTTGGTGGGCGGCGTCACAAGGGGTTGGGTGGGGCACGGGGGGTCTCATGGGTTCCGGGTCGCCTTTAGCGGGTTCGGGGTCGGCCACCCTGGCGGGCTCGGAGTCGGCGCTGGGTGCGTCGGGTTTGGCGCGCGCGTGGGACTCGAGGGGCCTGGGCGGTGCGGAGATGTCGGCGGGCCTGGGCCGGGCGGCGTCGGTCGGTGGGTTGTCGGTGCCGCAGTCCTGGGCCACGGCCTCACCTGAAGCCCGGCTTGCCGCCAAGGCATTGCCGGCTGCTGGTTCGGCTGCGTTGTCACAGGCGGGAATGGCCGCGACGGGCATGGCCGGCCTGGGCGGCATGCCGATACTAGGCAGCGTCGTCAATGCACCAAGAAATGGCGACCCGCACACCCGGCAGGGCTCCCCAGCCACCGAGGCAACAGCGGGCCAGGCGGATGGTCATGGCGGTGCACTGAATCGGTGGGTGCAGGCTGACGTTACCAGCGTGTTGAGTGAACGCGATGAACTCAACAAGCTGCGCAAGGCAGCCGCGGAATTGGCGAAGAAGCGCGATGCTCTCACAATTTCGGCGGCCAAGTTGATTAGGCAAGCAATGGAGTAACAGTTGGTTCTCGTAGACCTGCGCCCGGACGTGGTCCGGCTGGTCGGCTGCTCGTAACATCCGATGTCATGCAGACACAGACCGACACCGGCGTCGCGCACGAGCTGGCCGGCGTCGTCGGCGACGCCGACCTGCTGACCGGTGAGGGGATCGGGCCCGACTATCACCACGACGAGGCGCTGGTCGGACTTCCCGTACCGCCGCGCTTCGTGGCCCGCCCGCACACCGCCGAGCAGGTCGCCGCGCTGCTGGCCGCCGCCACGAAGGCCAACCTCCCGGTCACCGCCCGCGGCTCAGGAACCGGCCTGTCGGCGGCCGCGCGGCCCTGCTCAGATGGGCTGCTCGTCTCGTTCGAAAAGATGAACACCATCCTCGAGATCGACGTCGACAACCAAGTCGCGGTTGTGCAGCCCGGGGTCACGCTGGCCGACCTCGACACCGCCACCGCCGCGGAAGGGTTGGTGTACACCGTGTTTCCCGGTGAGCTCTCCGCCAGCGTGGGCGGCAACGTCGGCACCAACGCCGGCGGCATGCGCGCGGTCAAGTACGGAGTGACCCGCCACAACGTGATCGGGCTGCAGGCCGCGTTGCCCACCGGTGAGCTGATCCGCACCGGCGGCAAGATCACCAAGCTGTCCACCGGCTACGACCTGACCCAGCTGATCATCGGCTCCGAAGGCACCCTGGCGCTGGCCACCGAGGTCACCGTCCGGCTCTACCCGCGGCTGGCGCACGCAGCGACACTGCTGGCGCCGTTCCCCGACCTGACCGCGGTGATGCGCGCGGTGCCCGCGGTGGTGCGCAGTGGCGTGGACCCGGTCATCCTCGAGTATGTCGACCAGCTCACCCTGGCCGCGATCACCTACTCGCAGAATCTGAGCCTGGGCATCCCCGACCATGTCCGCGACGCAGCCCAGGCGCACCTGGTGATCGGGGTGGAGAACCGCGACCACGCCCGCCTCGACGGCGACGTCACCATGCTGGGCGAGTTGCTCGAATCACTAGGCGCGATGGATTCGTATGTACTGGAAGGGAATTCGGCGCATGCCCTGATCGAGGCACGAGAGCGGGCGTTCTGGACCGCCAAGACGGCGGGCGCCCACGACGTCATCGACACCGTGGTCCCGCGTGCCCAGATGCACCAGTTCCTCACCCGGGCAACCGAACTCGCCCAGCAGGCCGGTGCGGGAGTGGTCGGATGCGGTCACGCCGGCGATGGCAACGTGCACCTGGGGGTGTTCTGCGCCGACGACGACACCCGCTACGAGCTGCTGCACGACATCTTCGCCGCAGCGATCGACCTGGGCGGTGCGATCTCCGGCGAGCACGGTCTGGGCCGAATCAAGACGCGCCACTTCCTGGAGCTCGAGGACCCGGTGAAAATTGCGCTGATGCGCCGGATCAAGGATTCGTTCGACCCGGCCGGTATCCTCAACCCCGGTGTGCTGCTGGACGGAAAGGTGACCCGATGACCAACGGCGCACAAGCGTTGATCACCACGCTGGTCGACTGCGGCGTCACGGTGTGCTTCGCCAACCCCGGCACTTCCGAGATGCACTTCGTGGCCGCCCTGGACTCGGTTCCTGCGATGCACGGGGTGCTGTGTCTGTTCGAGGGCGTGGCCACCGGCGCCGCCGACGGCTACGCCCGCATCGCCGGCAAACCGGCCGCCACCCTGCTGCACCTGGGCCCCGGGCTGGGCAACGGGCTGGCCAACCTGCACAACGCCCGCCGCGCACACGTCCCGGTGGTCAACGTCATTGGCGACCACGCCACGTACCACAAGAAGTATGACGCGCCGCTGGAGTCCGACATCGAACCGCTGACCGACTGGACCCACGGCTGGGTGCGGCGCACCACCTCGAGCGCCGACATCGGCCGCGACGCCGCCGAAGCGGTGGCCGAGTCGCTGGCCAGCCCGGCACAGGTCGCCAACCTGATCCTGCCCGCCGACATCTCCTGGGGCGACGGCGGCGAGCCGGCCGGACCCGTCGAACCCGTCCCGCCGGCCGCCCCGGACCCCGGGGCGATCGCCGAGATCGCCGACACGCTGCGCCGCGGCCAGGCCCAAGCCGACTGTGTGCTGCTGATCGGCGGCCCGGCCACCGGCGTCCGCGGACTGCAAGCCGCCGACCGGATCGCCGCCGCCACCGGTGCACGCGCGTTGGTGGAGACCTTCCCGGCCCGGCTCGCCCGCGGCGCGGGTGTGCCGGCGCTGGAACGCCTCGGCTACCTGGCCGAGCAGGCCGTCCACCAGCTCGGTGGGGCCAAACACCTGATCGTCGCCGGCACCCGCGCACCGGTGTCGTTCTTCGCCTACCCCGACAAACCCAGCGACCTAGTTCCAGAAGGTGCGGTCGTGCACAACCTGGCCGGCCTGGAGACCGACGTGGTGGCTGCATTGGAGCAGCTGGCCGACCTGGTCGCACCGGGCACCGCGCCGCGACCGGCGCCCGCGCTGGAGCTGGCCGAACTTCCCGTGGGGAAGTTGACTGCCCAGAACTGGGTGCAGGTCATCGGGGCGCTGCTGCCGGAGAACGCCATCGTCTCCGACGAGTCCATCACCGCCGGGGTGCTGCTACCGGCGGCCACCGCCGGCTCACCGCACCACGACGTGCTGACCCTGACCGGCGGGGCGATAGGGCAGGGCCTTCCGGTCGCGCTGGGCGCGGCCATCGCCGCGCCCGACCGGCCAGTGATTGCGCTGCAGGCCGACGGCAGCGCGGCTTACACCATCTCGGCGCTGTGGACGATGGGCCGGGAGAACGCCAACGTGACCACGGTGCTGATCAACAACAGCGCCTACGCCATCCTGCGACTCGAACTGGCCCGTGTCGGTGCCGGCACGGGCGGTCCTACCGCCAACGGCCTGCTCGACTTGTCCCGGCCGAACATGGATTTCGCCAAGATCGCCGCGGGCTTCGGGGTGCCGGCCATCGTGGCGAGCACCTGCGAGGAGCTGGCCGAAGGGTTCCGCCGGGCGCTGGCCGAGCCGGGGCCGCACCTGATCGACGCGCGGATCCCGGCGCTGCCCTGAGGCTGGGCGACGGCGGCTATTGCACGATCCCCGCGGCGCGCAGACCCGCGATCGCCTCGCCGGTGAGGCCCGCCTCGGTGAGCAGCGCATCGGTGTGCTCACCCAGCGCTGGAACGGCGCCCATGGACATCTCCACGTCGGCAAAGGTCATCGGCGGCAGCACTGCGCGGACCGGGCCCGCCTCGGTGCCGACGTCGCGCCAGCGGTCGCGGGCCGACAGCTGGGGGTGCGCGATCAGGTCGGTCATCTCGTTGAGTCGGGCGGCCGGAATACCGGCCGCGGCGAGCCGCTCATCGAGGTCGTGCGTGGTGAAGCGCCGGGTGCGCTGCGCCACGGCGGCATCGACCTCGGCCCGGTGCCGCACCCGTTCGATATTGGTCGCGAAGCGTTCATCGTCGGCAAGGCCCGGCTGCCCGAACACGTCGGTGACCAGCGCCCGCCAGCCGCGGTCGTTCTGCACACCGATGAGGATCCGCCCGTCCGCGGTCGGGTACGCATCGTAGGGCGCTATCGAATTGTGCGCCAGGCCCATTCGCTTGACTTGCACATCTTGATAGAGCTGCATGTACATCGGGTGCCCCAGCCATTCGACGGTTGCGTCGAACATCGAGACGTTGACGACCGCGCCGACCCCGGTGCGTTCCCGGCGAAACAGCGCGGCCTGGATGGAGGTCACCGCATACAGCGCCGCCGCGAGGTCGGACGTCGGGATGCCGGTTTTTGCTACGGCTTCCGGGGTGCCGGTGATCGAACACAGACCGGTCTCGGCCTGTACCAGCATGTCGTATGCCTTGCGGTCCCGGTACGGCCCCGCGGTGCCGTAACCGCTGATGTCGACGACGATCAGCTCCGGATGGTCGCCGCGCAGTTCGTCGGCGCCGAGCCCCAGGCGCGGCGCCGCACCGGGTGCGCAGTTCTGGATGAACACGTCGGAGGCCGCGATGAGCTTGCGCACCACGGCAAGGCCCTCTGGCGCCTTGAGATCGACGCTGATCGACTCCTTGCCCCGGTTGAGCCAGACGAAGTGCGAAGCCAGTCCTCGCACCGCCGCGTCGTACTGGCGGGCGAAGTCACCCCCGCCGGCGCGTTCCACCTTGATCACCCGCGCGCCGAGGTCAGCGAGGTGGCGGCTGGCCAGCGGTGCTGCGACAGCATGTTCCAGACTGACGACGGTTACCCCGTCCAGCGGTAATGGGCCCATCGCGGTGTCTCCTGGCCTTCCGGTCGGTGAGTTGTTGTGGCCGGTTGTCGGCGTGTCTGTTCTATTTTCCGGTACTCGTTGTGGTGTGGTAGTCATGTGACCAAAGTGACTACAGTGACGTACCCACCTCGGGAAAGCTGGCATGCGGCAACTCTGCGCAGGTGCAGCTCGACTCCAGTGGCGACGTTGAAACCGAAATACGATGAGCTGCAGTCGATCTATGACATCTCCAATGAGTTCTTCGAGCTGTTCCTGGGCCCGACGATGGGCTACACCTGCGGCTACTACGAAAACGCCGGGACCACCCGCGACGAGGCGCAGAACGCCAAGTTCGACCTGGCGCTGGGCAAGCTGGGCCTGCAACCAGGGATGACACTGCTGGATGTCGGCTGCGGTTGGGGCGGCGGCATGCAGCGGGCGATCGAGAACTACGACGTCAACGTCATCGGGCTCACGCTCAGCGAGCGGCAACGCGACTACGCCCTGGCAAAGCTGGCCAAAGTCGCGACCACCCGCAACGTCGAGGTGCGGTTGCAGGGCTGGGAGGAGTTCGACGAGCAGGTGGACCGGATCGTGTCGATTGGCGCTTTCGAGCACTTCGGTCACGACCGCTACCCAGACTTCTTCGACATGGCCTACAACGCGCTTCCGCGGGATGGGGTGATGCTGCTGCATACCATCACCGCGATCAACATGGCGGATGCCCACGGCCGGGACATCCCGATGACATTTGAACTGGCGCGATTCGCGAAGTTCATCATGACCGAGATCTTCCCCGGTGGCCGGCTGCCGTCCGTGCGGATGGTCGAGGATCACGCCGCTCATGCCGGGTTCACTGTGGACCGGGTGCAGGAGATCGGCCCGAATTATGTGCGGACCTTGCAGGATTGGGCGGCAGCGCTGAAGGCCAATAGGGACAAAATACTCGCGGTTCAGTCACATGAGGTCTACGACCGCTACGACAAATACCTCAACGGCTGCGTCAGGTTGTTCCGCGAGGGCTACACCAGCGTTCACCAGTTCACCCTGACGCGTTAGTCCGGGCTGGCGCAACCGGCGCCGCGGGTACACCGCCAGGCAGACGTGCGCGCTGCGCTCAAGCCTGGCTACAGCCGATTCGCCGCGTAGGCTGCTCCCTCGTCGATGAGCCCGTCGTAGGTCTCGGGGTTGTGTGCGGAGAAGTTCAATCCTTCTGAGCAGACGGCGTCTTCGGGTGCACACAGCTGGATGGTCTTGCCCGCGTACAGCGGGCCGATGGCGACCGGCGGCTCGCCGAGGAAGCTCATCGCCCGGGCGTTCGGTGTTCCGAACAGCACGACCGCCGCCACGTGCTCAGCCGTCTCGGGCGGCATGGGCTGCGGTACCTCGGCACCGTCGACTCCGTCCGGTATGGCATTTGCGGTGGAAAAGCCCATCACGGCCGCACCCTGGGAGTAGCCGCCGAGCACCATTCTGGTCTTGGGGCAAGCGGCCACCTCGGACTGGATATGAGCGGCCGCGTCTTTGATGCCGTCCAGACCGGTGGGCCAATCGTCGGTGGCCGGGTAGTTGACCGCGTACACGTCGAGTGACTTCTCGCCGATCTTGGAACGCAGTGCGTCGACGAAGGCCTGCCCGGTCGGGCCGACACCGGCATCCTCGCCGGTGCCCCGGGCGAATATCGTCTCGACGTCGGGGCACGGTTGGGCGGTAGCGGCCGGGACGCAGGTGTTCTGCAGCGCCGAACCCATCAACACCGCGATACCGAAGCAACGGATGACCTGGCCTACATTCACGCGCGTAGATTTTGCCATACCGCGCCACCCCCGGCACCCGGGGATACCTGAGCACCGGCGACCAGCAACCACCTATGGTTGAGCGGTGCCGAAGCGGGTGGTGGTCTGGGGTACCGGGTTCGTCGGCAAGCTGGTGATCGCCGAGGTCGTCAAACACCCGTTGTTCGAACTGGTCGGTGTCGGCGTCAGCAGCCCGATCAAGGTGGGTCGCGACATCGGCGACATTTGCGGGCTGCCGGCCCCGGTCGGCGTCACCGCCACCGACGACGTCGACGCGCTGATCGCACTGCGGCCCGACGCGCTGGTGCACTATGGCCCGACCGCCGCCCACGCCGACGCCAACATTGCGCTGATGACTCGCTTCCTGCGCGCCGGCATCGACGTGTGCTCGACCGCGATGACGCCGTGGGTCTGGCCGCAGATGTGGTTGAACCCGCCCAACTGGACTGAGCCGATCACGCAAGCGTGCCGGCTGGGCGGGTCGTCGTGCTTCACCACCGGCATCGATCCCGGATTCGCCAACGACCTGTTCCCCATGACGCTGATGGGTGTCTGCTCCGAGGTACGGCTGGTGCGCGCGTCCGAGTTGCTCGACTACACCAACTACACCGGCGACTACGAAAACGAGATGGGCATCGGCCGCGAACCCGACTTTCGGCCGATACTGGCCAACCGCGAGGTGTTGATCTTCGCGTGGGGCGCCACCGTCCCGATGATTGCATACGCGGCCGGCGTCACGCTCGACGAGATCACCACCACGTGGGACACCTGGGTCACCCCGAACGAACGCACCACCGCCAAGGGCGTCATCGCGCCGGGGCGGGTAGCCGCGGTCCGGTTCACCATCAACGGCGTCTACCGGGGCCAGACCCGCATCCAGTTGGAGCACGTCAACCGCATCGGGCGTGACGCGGCCCCGGACTGGCCGT
>NZ_JBYCLE010000146.1:0-1383 GCF_057473765.1 Mycobacterium sp. TH-M106
CGCAGCATCACTGCGGCATTCCCGCAGATCGACAGCATGGTCGGGGTGCGCCCAGATTCGCGGCCCTGGCATCCCAACGGGCTGGCGATCGACGTCATGGTGCCGAATCCGGGTAGCGCCGAAGGGGTCGCGCTCGGCGATCAGATCGTCGACTACGCCTTGCGGAACGCCGACCGGTTCGCGGTGCAAGACGTCATCTGGCGCGGCACGTACCACACGCCCGCCGGCGCGGACCGGGGCGGCTACGGGCACTACGAGCACGTGCACATCACGACTTTCGGGGGTGGGCGTCCGACCGGCAACGAGCAGTACCTGCGCGCGGACGAGGCGACCGTCGGTCAGCCGGCGCCACCTGCTGAGGTCCCACCACCCGCAGACGACGCCCCGCCCGCGTCGGGTGAGGCGCCGCCACCCCAGTGAGCCTCCGTCGGCTCAGATGCGCTCGACCTTGAGCTCGCCGGCACCAAACTGGGTGCGCAGGCGTTTCTTGTCGAACTTGCCGACGCTGGTCTTGGGGATCTCGTCGGCCCGCGCCCAGTTCTCCGGCAGTTGCCACTTGGCTAATTGGTCAGGGTGGCTGGCCAGGTAGTGCGCAAGTTCCTGGAGCGAGGTGTCGGCGTCCTCGCGCAGGACGGCGACCACCAGCGGGCGTTCGTCCCATTTTTCGTCGGGGATGCCGATCACCGCCGCTTCGAGGACGTCGGGGTGGCCCATGATCAGGTTCTCCAGCTCCACCGATGAGATCCACTCGCCGCCGGACTTGATGATGTCCTTCGTCCGGTCGGTGATGGTCAGATAGCCGTCGGGGGTGATGGACCCGACGTCTCCGGTGCGCAGCCAGCCGTCGTCGAATTTGTCCGGGGCGTCGATGTGGTAGTAGCCGCCGGCGATCCAGGGGCCGCGCACCTCGAGTTCGCCGATGCTCGATCCGTCGTTGGGTAGCACCGCGCCGCCGTCGCCGACCAGACGGGCCTCGACGGCGGCGGTGAAGCGTCCCTGGGTGCAGCGGTAGCGCCAGGCGTCTTCTCCGGTGGCGGCCGCTGGCGGGTTGGCGACCGAACCCAGCGGCGAGGTCTCGGTCATGCCCCAGGCATGGATCACCGTGATGCCGTATTTGTCCTGGAAGTCCCGCAGCAGTGACTGCGGCGCCGCCGAGCCGCCGACCACCGCTTTCTTCATCGACGAGATGTCGGTGTGGTGGTCTTCGAGGTAATGCAGCAGCCCCTGCCAGATCGTCGGCACCGCCGCGGCGAAGTCCGGCCGGACGGCGGCGATCATCTCGGCCAGCGGCGCCGGCTGCAGGAACCGGCCGGGCATCAGCAGCGACGCCCCGATCATGAATGCCGCATACGGCATCCCCCAGGACATGGCGTGGAACTGCGG
>NZ_JBYCLE010000147.1:0-10433 GCF_057473765.1 Mycobacterium sp. TH-M106
CCGCCGCCGCCATCCGTCGGGCCTTGAGCGCCTGAAAGTCCCGCCGCGCACGTACTTTGGCCGCCTTACCCGACCGTCGCCTGCCAGCAGATCCCGCCACACACCAATTGTCCTATACCACAGCGCGAACTCCGCGAAACGACTCACTATATTACCGAAAATTCTTTAATGTCCAGTCCGCCGCGCACCACGTCGAACGCGTCGGCGAGGGCCGGTTGGCAGCGAGTCGGCTGACTTGGCGCCGACGCGGCGGGCACGAACTCCGCGAGGACACCGTGCCAACCGGAGTACATCGTCCTCGATGCCATATTCTTACCGGGATTGTGGACGGGCTGACGCCCGCTTGTCGACCCCCTGATGACGAAAGGCAACGCTATGGACCAGGACCAGCAGAACGACACCGACAGCGAACTCGTCGCCGAGAGTCTGGTCGAAGAGGTGTCCATCGACGGCATGTGCGGGGTCTACTGACCGTGCCGGCTCCTGCGGCGCGGGCGCGCACAGACCTCAGCTTCGACCCCGACCAAGGTTGGCGGTTGCATTCGCAGGTGTCGGTGCGGGCTGAACCGTTCGGTGCGCTGCTGTATCACTTCGGAACCCGCAAGCTGTCGTTTCTGAAAAACCGCACCATCGTCGCGGTGGTGCAGTCGCTGGCCGACCATCCCGACGCCCGATGCGCGTGTCGCGCGGCCGGAGTCGACGACGCCCACATGGCCCCATACCTGCACGCCCTGGAAGTGTTGGCGGACTCGAGCATCGTGGTCCGCAAAGAGCTAGCGGAGTAATGATGACCGCTCCGCGACTCATCGACCAGTTCGAACACGGCCTGGACGCGCCGATCTGCCTGACCTGGGAGCTGACCTACGCATGCAACCTGGCGTGTGTGCACTGCCTGTCTGCGTCGGGCACGCGCGACCCGCGTGAGTTGTCCACCCGGCAATGCAAAGACATCATCGACGAGTTGGAACGCATGCAGGTGTTCTATGTCAACATCGGTGGTGGAGAACCCACTGTCCGGCAAGACTTTTGGGAACTGGTGGACTACGCGACCGCGCACCACGTCGGGGTCAAGTTCTCCACCAACGGCGTGCGGATCACTGCGGAGGTGGCCGCCCGGCTTGCCGCCAGTGACTATGTCGACGTGCAGATCTCCCTGGACGGCGCCACTGCTGACGTCAACGACGCCATCCGGGGACCGGGCTCGCACGACATGGCGATCCGCGCGCTGGAGAACCTGGCCGCCGCCGGATTCGCCGACACCAAGATCTCCGTCGTCGCCACCCGGCACAACATCGGTCAGCTCGACGACTTCGCCGTCCTGGCAGACCGTTACGGTGCCACGCTGCGGATCACCAGGCTACGGCCGTCCGGCCGGGGGGTCGACGTCTACGAGGATTTGCGCCCGACCGCGGAGCAGCAGAAGCAGCTGTACGACTGGCTGGTGGCCAAGGGTGAGCGGGTGCTGACCGGCGACTCGTTCTTCCACCTCGCCCCGCTGGGCGACAAGGGCGCCTTGGCCGGGCTGAACATGTGCGGTGCCGGCCGGGTGGTCTGCCTCATCGACCCGATCGGCGACGTCTACGCCTGCCCGTTCGCCATCCACCAGGAGTTCCTGGCCGGAAACGTATTGAGCGACGGTGGGTTCCACACCGTCTGGAAGCACTCGAAGCTGTTCGAAGAACTGCGCAACCCGAAGGCCGGCGGGGCGTGCACCAGCTGCACGCTGTACGACACCTGCCGCGGCGGCTGCATGGCAGCGAAGTTCTTCACCGGCCTGCCGATGGACGGCCCCGACCCGGAATGTGTACTGGGTCACGGCGATCAGGCGTTGACTCGCGAGCGGGAAAAGCCACGCCCCAGCGCCGACCACTCCCGGGGGATGCGCAGCAGGAGCTCGCGGTCGGCCAGCAGGCTGGTGCCGCCAAAACGTCTGTGCGACGACAGCCCGGTCTAGCTGTGGCCCGCGATATCTGGTTCGAGACGGTCGCCATCGCTCAGCAACGAGCGAAGAAGCGACTGCCGAAATCGGTCTACTCGTCACTGATCTCGGCCAGCGAAAAGGGCGTGACCGTCACCGACAACGTGGCGGCCTTCAGTGAGCTGGGTTTCGCCCCGCACACGGTCGGCGCGACAGCAAAGCGTGACCTGTCGACAACCGTCCTGGGTCAAGAGATTTCACTACCTGTCGTCATCTCTCCGACTGGAGTTCAGGCAGTCCACCCAGACGGTGAGATAGCTGTCGCACGGGCAGCGGCAGCCCGGGGCACGGCAATGGGGTTGTCCTCGTTCGCCAGCAAGCCGATCGAAGAGGTCATCGCCGTCAATCCCAAGCTGTTCTTCCAGGTCTACTGGCTGGGTGGCCGCGACGCGATTGCCGAACGCGTCGAGCGTGCCCGGCAGGCCGGTGCGGCGGGGCTGATCGCAACCACCGACTGGACGTTCTCCCACGGGCGGGATTGGGGCAGTCCGAAAATCCCCGAACGCATGGATCTGCCGACCATGGTGCGGTTGCTCCCCGAGGCGCTCGCCCGGCCGCGGTGGTTCTGGAAGTATGCGCAGAGCCTGCGCGCGCCGAATCTGCGGGTGCCCAACCAGGGCCGCCGCGGTGAGCGCGGTCCGTCGTTCTTCGAGGCCTACGGGGAGTGGATGGGCACGGCGCCGCCGACGTGGCAGGACATCGCGTGGCTGCGCGAGCTTTGGGGCGGGCCGTTCATGCTCAAGGGCGTGATGCGCGTCGATGATGCCAAAAGGGCAGTGGATGCTGGTGTTTCAGCGATCTCGGTGTCCAACCACGGAGGCAACAACCTGGACGGCACTCCGGCGTCGATTCGCGCGCTGCCGGCTGTCGCAGCCGCCGTCGGAGACCAGGTCGAGGTGTTGCTGGACGGCGGGATCCGCCGCGGCGGCGACGTCGTCAAGGCGGTGGCGCTCGGGGCGCGGGCGGTGATGATCGGCCGGGCCTACCTGTGGGGCCTGGGCGCGGCAGGCCAGGCCGGGGTGGAGAACGTGCTGGACATCATGCGCGGCGGGATCGACTCGGCGCTGATGGGCCTGGGCCGCGCGTCGGTGCACGACCTCGGCGGCGGCGATGTCCTGGTCCCGCCGGGTTTCGGCCGGGCGCTCGGCGTAGCGCCCGGATAGTCCGGGTAGGACGGCCGACCCGCCGGGCCCCGGCACCTGGTACGCACGTGGCAGGCGGGGCTGACGTGACCGATTGGCCGCGTCGATCGGGTCGCGGGGCGCCGGTCGAAAAGAAATTCTCCATCCAACTTGCCAATAACTGGTTAACCGCAGGTGATTTCGGCTTACTATCGTCGGGTGGCGCTCCCCGGCGAACTCGGCGCACTGACATCGAGCCAGCTAGCGGGAGCGTCGCCGACGGTGCTGGTCCCGGTGGGTTCGACCGAGCAGCACGGGCCACACCTGCCCCTGGACACCGACACGCGGATAGCGGTCGCGGTCGCGCGGGAGGCCGCGGCGAGGCTGAGCTGCGGCCCGCAGGGGCAGCGGGAGGCCGCGGCGAGGTGCAGCGCCAGCCCGCAGGGGCAGCGAGAGGCCGCGGCGAGGTGCAGCGCCGGCCCGCAGGGGCGCTGCCTGGTGGCGCCGGCCATCAGCTATGGCGACAGCGGGGAACATCAGAGTTTCCCGGGCACCATCTCGATCGGCACCGACGCGCTGACGCAGCTGCTGGTGGAGTACGGGCGGTCGACCTGTTGCTGGGCGCGGCGGGTGGTCTTCATCAACGGTCACGGAGGCAACATGGCCGCGTTGCGCTCCGCGGTTGGCCGGCTGCGCTTCGAGGCTCGCGACGTGTGCTGGTGGGCGTGCGGCGCGGAGGGTGGCGACCCGCATGCCGGACACACCGAAACGTCGGTTTTGCTGCACCTTTCGCCGACCGTGGTGCGAACCGACCGACGTCGTCCGGGTAATCGCGCTCCGCTGTCGGACCTGATGCCGTCGATGCGTCGCGGCGGAGTGGCGGCGGTGAGCGAGGTAGGCGTGCTGGGGGATCCGACCACCGCGACGGCCGCGGAGGGAGAACATATCTTCACGACGATGGTCGATGGCTGCGTTCGAGCCGTCAGCGGCTGGGCGCCCGGTGCCGACGGGATGCTGCGATGACCCAGTCCCGGCTGCCGGACGGTTTCGCTGTGCAGGTCGATCGACGGGTCCGGGTGCTCGGGCAGGGCTCCACCCTGCTGGGCGGCTCGCCCACCCGGCTGCTGCGCCTGGCTCCGGCCGCTCAGGGAATGCTGTCCCACGGCCGCCTGGAGGTACACGATGCGGCAAGCGCGGAAGTGGCCCGCACCCTGCTCGACGCAACGGTAGCTCACCCCCGACCGTCCGGAGGTCCTTCGCATCGTGATGTCACTGTAGTTATCCCGGTGCGGGACAACATATCTGGACTCAAACGCCTAGTAGCGTCGCTGCGGGGCCTGCGTGTGATCGTGGTCGATGACGGGTCGGCGGTTCCGGTGACCCAGGATGCCCTCACCGCAGGGCACTGCTGCACGGTCGAGGTGCTCCGACACCCGCACAGCAGAGGACCGGCAGCGGCACGCAACACCGGACTGGCCGCCTGTACAACAGATTTCGTTGCCTTCCTGGATTCCGACGTGGTGCCGCGACGTGGCTGGCTGGAGGCGCTGCTGGGCCATTTCTGCGACCCCACGGTGGCCTTGGTGGCGCCGCGCGTTGTCGCCATGCCGCACAGCGACCGGCTCATCGCGCGCTATGAGGCGGTGCGTTCATCGCTGGACCTGGGTCAGCGGGAGGCGCCGGTCGTTCCGTACGGCATGGTGGCTTATGTCCCGAGTGCGGCGATCGTGTGCCGCAGGTCGGTGTTGAGCGAGCTGGGCGGGTTCGATGAGGCATTGCGGTCCGGCGAGGACGTCGATCTGTGCTGGCGGCTGATGGAGGCCGAGGCTCGCCTGCGCTACGAGCCTATCGCGCTGGTGTCACACGATCACCGCATCGAGCTGCGCGACTGGGTTGCGCGCAAAGCCTTCTACGGAGCCTCCGCGGCACCGCTGTCGGCCCGTCATCCGGATAAGACCGCGCCGCTGGTGATCTCCGGTTGGACGCTGCTGGCATGGGTTTTGGTGGCGATCGGCTCGCGCGTGGGCTACCTGGCGTCTTTGGTCGTGGCCGCGATGACCGGCCACCGGGTCGGGAACACCATGCAGGGCAGCGACGCCGCGCCGCGAGATGTCGTGGTGGTGACCGGACGCGGGCTGAGCTCGGCGGGGTTGCAGCTGGCATCGGCGGTCTGCCGCCACTACTGGCCGATCGCACTGCTGGCGGCGCTGGTGTCGCGGCGCTGCCGGTACGCGGTGTTGACGGCGGCGGTCACCGACGGCGTGGTGGATTGGATGCGTCACGGCACACGCGTCGAACGTGACGACAGACCCCTTCCCCTGGCGCTTTATCTGCTCCTCAAACGGCTCGACGATCTCGCCTATGGCTTCGGGCTGTGGTACGGGGTATTGCGGGAACGCAACGCCGCCGCCCTCAAACCCCAGATTCGGGCCTGACGGTCACGTTGGCAAGCGACGTCCTGATCGTCGGCGCTGGGAGTGCGGGATGTGTTGTAGCTGAGGAACTTTCGCTGGACAGCAGCTGTGTGGTGACGGTGCTGGAGGCTGGCGTCGGCCTGGGCGATCCGGCACTGCTGGCCCAGGCCGCAAATGGGTTGCAGCTGCCTGTGGGCGCCGCCAGCCCATTGGTGCGGCGTTACCGTACCGTACTCACCGGCGATTCCACCAGCGCGGTGACCATCGTGCGTGGTGCCACTGTCGGCGGCTCCGGTGCGGTCAACGGCGGATACTTCTGCCGCGGCCTGCCGCGTGACTTCGACGGCTTCGGGCTGCCCGGCTGGGGTTGGCCGGACGTCCTCGGGCATTTCCGCGCCATCGAGACCGATCTGGACTTCAGCGGCTCGGCGCATGGCGACAGCGGTCCGATCCCGGTCCGACGGACGCATGAGATGGTCGGCAGCAGTGAGCTATTCGTGACCGCGGCGCAGGAATTCGGCTTCGCCTGGATCGACGATCTGAACGATACCGGCGGAAGGCCGGCGATGCCGCCGGGGGTGGGTGCCGTCCCCCTCAACATCGTCGACGGTGTGCGCACCGGGCCGGGGATGGGCTATCTGCTGCCGGCGTTAGGGCGAGAAAACCTGACATTGTTGACGCAGACCACTGCGGTTCGGCTGGAGATCAAGGCGGGTCGCGCCGTGGGCGTGGAAGCGATCGGCCCCGGCGGCCCTGTGCGCTTGGATTCAGATCGAATTATACTGTGCGCCGGTGCAATTGAGTCCGCGCATCTCTTGATGCTCTCCGGTATCGGCGAGGAGGCGATGCTGCGCAACGCCGGGGTTCAGGTGGTGGCCCCGCTGCCGGTCGGGATGAGCTGCAGCGACCACCCGGAGTGGGTGTTGCCAGCCGACTGGGCGGTAGCGGAGGGCAGGCCCGTTCTGGAGGTAGTCCTGCACACCGACGACGACGTCGAGATCCGTCCGTACACCGGTGGATTCGCTTCCCTGGCGGGTGAGGTGTCACCGCGACATCCGGACTGGCCGCATATCGGCGTGGCGCTGATGAAGCCGCGGTCACGTGGTCGGTTGACACTTGTGTCCGCGGACCCGGGCATACCGCCGCGCATCGAACACCGCTACGATTCGGATCCCGAAGACGTTGCCGCACTGCGGCGGAGTGCTGAATTGGTCCGCGAGATCCTCGGGGCTGCAACAGAGGTGGGTCCACCCGTCTGGTCTACGTCACAGCATCTGTGCGGCAGTGCGCCGATGGGAACTGTGCTGGACTCGCGGTGCCGGGTCCGCGGCGTCGACGGCCTGTGGGTGGTCGACGGGTCGGCACTGCCTGCAGTCACCAGCCGTGGGCCGCATGCGACCATCGTGATGCTCGCGCACCGGGCCGCGGAGTTCGTCAGGGGCGCAGCCGGTATCGAATCGGAAGGTGCTTGACACCACCGACAAACGTGGTCGAGGTCAACTGTGGTTCCCCGGACAACTCGACGGACTCCAGTCGGGGCAGCAACTCGGTGAAAAAGCTGGCGATCTCCATCCGGGCAAGTGCCGAACCCACGCAGAAGTGCACGCCGTATCCGAACGACAGATGCTTGTTGGGGTCGCGGCCGACGTCGAAGGTGAACGGGTCGTCGAAGACGTCTTCGTCGCGGTTGGCCGAGACGTAGGAGAGGTAGGCCGATTCGCCCTTGGCTATGGGTACTCCGCGCACCTCGGTGTCGGCGGTGGCGGTACGCATGAACTCCTTGACCGGCGTCGTCCAGCGGATGATCTCCTCGACCGCGGTCGGCATCAGATCGAGGTCGTTGCGCAGCCGATTTCGCTGCTCCGGATGCTCGACCAAGGCCAGCATGCCGCCGCTGATCGCCGCACTGGTGGTGTCGTGGCCGGCGGTGGCGAGGATGACGTAGTACGAGGCGGTGTCGATGTCGGACAACGGCTGCCCGTCGATGCGGGCATTGGCGATAGTCGATGCGAGATCCTCGGTGGGATGTTCGCGACGAGCCGCGGTGAGTGCGTTGAAGTATTCGAAGAAATCCAGCAGAACCGCCAGCTGTTCTTCGGGTGTTAAGCCGCGGCGGTACTCGTCGTCGTCGCCGCCGAACAGCTCCTGGGTCAGCCGCAGCATCCGCGGAAAGTCGGCCTCTGGCAGTCCCAGCAGGGACATGATCACATACAGCGGGTAGTTGAGGGCAATGTCTTGGACGAAGTCGCACTGCGGCCCGATCGCCATCATCCGGTCCACGTAGCGCTTGGCGAGCTCGTCGGCGCGCGCCTTCATCGCCCGCATTGCCTTGGGCCGGAACCAGTCGGCGACGACGGACCGCATCTTGTGATGCTGGGGGTCGTCCATATGGATCAAGGTGCGCAGGCCCAGCCCGGCCGCCAGCTGCGCCTCCTGCAGGTCGTCGGCCTCGGCGGTCATCAGCAGCGGGCGCGGCTCGTTGATCCACAACACGTTGTCACGTTCGATGTCCATGATGTCGGCGTGCTTGGTGATAGCCCAGAACGGCCGATAGGGCGGGCAATCCACCAGGGAGACCGGCGCGTGAGCACGCAGGTGGGTCAGGGCCGCATGCAGGCGCGGCTCGTCGGCGTAGGCCGTCGGGTCGGCGAACACCTTGGCGGCCTGGTCGACTATCGGAGTGCTCATCGTGAACTCCTCACCGGCATGGCCCGAAGCTGTCCGTTGTCGTCATTGTCGACGGTCTCCGATGGTACTGGGAAGGTTTGCGGCGATCCGCCGAGCGTGGTCCGCGTTGCCCTTAAGCTTGACGTTCGTGCCGACCAGATCAGCTCGTGGCCTGTACGCCGGTGCTGTCGTGCTGGTGCTGGTGGGGGTGCTGACGAACGGGTGCGCGCGCGGCGGCGGGGCAACGCCGCCGAGGCCGCGGCCGGCCGCTGCGATCTCGCTGGACGCCGCCGAGGTGCCGACGGCAGCCGGAATGGTACGGGGTGTGGTCGGTCGGGATCACCGTCTGTTCGAGGGCATACCCTACGCGGCTCCGCCGGTCGGGCCGCTTCGTTGGCAGCCGCCGCAGCCGCCGGTGCCGTGGCCCGGGGTGCGCGACGCCGAGAAACCCGGCCCGTGGTGTATTCAGGAGACCGGGGACGCCCCGGTCGCGGGCCCGCTGACGCGCGAGGACTGCCTGACCCTGAATGTCTGGACCCCCACGGGTACGGCCCGGGCGCCTCGGCCGGTGCTGGTCTGGATTCACGGCGGCGGCTTCGTCAAGGGCAGCGGCGACATCTACGACGCGCAGCGGTTGGTCACCCGCGGCGACATCGTCGTCGTCACCCTCAACTACCGGTTGGGGGCGCTCGGATTTCTGGCCGACCCCGCGCTGGAATCGACCGGCGCCAACGGCAACTACGGCCTGGCCGACCAGCAGGCGGCACTGCGCTGGGTTCGCGACAACATCGCCGGCTTCGGCGGCGACGCTACCAAGGTGACCATCGCCGGAGAATCCGCCGGCGCGATGTCGGTCTGTGATCACCTGGCGGCGCCCGATTCGGCGGGCTTGTTCCAGGCGGCGGTCATCCAAAGCGGGCCGTGTCAGGCGCAGGTCGACCTGGCGACCGCGCAGCGGATCAGCCGCGACTACGCCGCGTCGATGGGCTGCGCCAAGGTGGACGTCGGGGCCGCCGCAGCGTGTCTGCGGGAACTGCCGGCCGGCGCTCTGGCCAAGCCGCTGTGGTATGCGCGCTTCGGCACCGACCGGCTGAGCGGCCCGGTCATAGGAACCCGAGTGCTGCCGGTGGATCCGGTGCGCGCGTTCACCGACGGATCTGCCACCCGGGTGCCGGTCCTGATCGGCATCAACCGCGACGAGTTCACCATGTTCGTCGCGCTGCGGTACCTGTGGGAGGGCCGAGAGCTCAGCACCGCGGAGTACCCCGGCGTGCTGTCGGACACCTTCGGCCAGCGTGACGCGGCTGCCGTCCTGGCGCACTACCCACCCGAGCAGTACGGCGGCAGCGTGTCACTGGCCTACGCTGCTGCGACCACCGACGACGTCTTCGCCTGCCTCGCCGACCGGATGGCCGACGGGCTGGCCAGCACCGAACCGGGCGTCTACGCATACGAATTCGACGATCCGAACGCACCCGCGCCGGAGATGTACCAGCGGGTGCCGTTTTCGATCGGCGCCAGCCACTCACTGGAGTTGCGCTACCTGTTCGACGTCGCCGGAGCGCCGCCGCTGGACGTCGCGCAGCGCAGGCTGTCCGACCAGATGATCGATTACTGGAGCCGATTCGTGATCACCGGTGCCCCGGAGGTCGCCGGCCAACCGGGCTGGCCTCCGCTCGTAGCGGACCCGGACCCAGGCTCGGGCCATGGGCCGTGGATGTCGCTGCGAACCAACGGCAGCCGGGTGGTGACCGACTTCGCGGCCCAACATCAGTGCGCGTTCTGGGCCAGCATCCGAAGGTGAGGACTGAAGTCGACGTTCGTCAGCGCGAGAAAGTGCCACCCTAGCCGAGCCCTAGCCGAGCCCTAGCCGAGCGCGCAGATGCGACCGGCCGCCCGGGCCTCAGAACAGGATTTGGCCGATAACCCGACGTGAGGCATACTGGTGGGGTTGGCCTGCGCCGGGTTCGTTCCTAGCCGGGCATACGACCAGCGCCCACCCGGGCGCGTCCGGTCCCACCTTCGGAGCGTGGCGAGATTTCGCTGCGGCTGACGCCGCGCGCGGGCGGGGGGCCGGTGCACCAGGACAGGTAAACAGCGGCGGCAACACCCAACGCGACCCGGACGAGCGGGGCGCAGAGTACACCGGGGCCGGGCACCGGCCCTCAGCAGGAGCGAGGTAGCAGCAGCGTGGCGGGACAAAAGATCCGCATCAGGCTCAAGGCCTACGACCATGAGGCCATTGACGCCTCG
>NZ_JBYCLE010000148.1:0-6094 GCF_057473765.1 Mycobacterium sp. TH-M106
CTGGTCTCCACGATGCACGCCACCGAAGCCGGACGACATTCCGGCTGGGTTTCCGGCCGGCTGAGTCGTCAGGTGCACGCGATCGAATCCTGGCTGGTCAACGAATCCGACTCGCTGATCACCTGTTCAACGTCGATGAGCGAGGAGATCACCGAACTGTTCGGGCCCGGCCAGGCCGAAACCACGGTGATCCGCAATGGAATCGATGCGGCCCGGTGGCCGTTCGCCCCACGACGCCCGGGCACCGGTCCGCCCGAGTTGGTGTACGTCGGACGGCTCGAGTACGAAAAGGGCGTGCACGACGCCATCGCCGCGCTGCCGCGAATCCGGCGCGCCCACCCGGGGACCACGCTGACCGTCGCCGGGGAGGGCACCCAGCGCGACTGGCTGGTCGAGTGTGCCCGCCGGCACCGGGTGCGCAAGGCGACGCGCTTCGTCGGGCAGCTCGACCACGAGGAGTTGCTGGCGTTGCTGCACCGGGCCGACGCGGCGGTGCTGCCCAGCCATTACGAGCCGTTCGGGCTGGCGGCGCTCGAGGCCGCCGCGGCCGGCACCCCGCTGGTGACGTCCAACGCCGGCGGGCTGGGCGAGGCGGTGATCAACGGGGTGACCGGGGTGTCCTGTCCGCCGGGCGATGTGGCCGGGCTGGCTATCGCGGTTCAGGGGGTGCTCGACGATCCGGTTGGCGCACAGCGCCGGGCCGCTGCCGCCCGCGAGCGGCTCACCTCCGACTTCGACTGGGACACGGTGGCCGACGAGACCGCGCAGGTGTACCTGGCCGCCAAACGCCGGGAGCGAGAACCGCAGCCGCGCCGGCCGATCATCGAGCACGCGCTGCCGGACCGATGAAAAGCCGCACCGCCAGCCTGCGCCAATACCGCACGCCGTGGTCAGGCTTGGCAGTCAGACCAGTCTCCGGCCGGGTAACAGCGGTGACCGGCGCCGCCCGTGGAATCGGCCGGGAGATCGCCCGCCAGTTGGCCGCCGCCGGAGCGCGCGTCGCCATCGGCGATCTCGACGTCGAGGCTGCCCGCCGCACCGCAGCCGAGCTTCCCGGCACGGTCGAAGGATTCCAACTCGACGTCACCGACACCGGGTCGTTCCGTAATTTCCTCGCCGTGACCGAGTCGCTGTGGGGGCCGATCGACGTACTGGTCTGCAATGCCGGCGTGATGTGGGTGGGCCCGTTCGACCAGGAACCCGAATCGGCGACGAAACGCATGATGGAAGTCAACCTGCACGGCGTCATCCGCGGTGTTCGGCTGGCGGCACCCGCCATGCGGGCACGCGGCCGCGGACACATCGTGACCGTCGCCTCGGCCGCGGCAAAGGTCTCGCCGCCCGGCGAATCCAGCTACGCGGCCACCAAACACGGCGTCCTCGGCTACCTGGTCGGTGTGCGCGAAGAATTGCACGGCAGCGGAGTAGAGATCTCGGTGATCATGCCGGCCGTAGTGGACACCGACCTGGCCGCCGGCACCTCCGCCGGCGGCGCCCGGCTGCTGCAGCCGAGCGACGTCGCGCGCGCCGTTGTGCGAACCGTGCGGCGGCCGCGCTTTCAGGTCACCGTCCCCAGCTATGTCGGCTCGCTGACCTGGTTCGTCGGCGTGCTGCCGCAGCGGCTGCGTGACGTGGCCTGGCGGCGCATGGTCCCCGATCAGGTCGCGGCGACCCACGGCTCGTCGGTGCGCAGCAAGTACCAGCAAACTCTTACCGAATCCGCTGAAACAGGCGATCAGCAATAGCGGTCTTTGGTTGGGCTCGGGCTTCAGCGGGACGCTTTCTTGCGTTCGATGTCGGCCAGCGCAGCGGCCAACTCGGCGCGCTGCGCGGCCGAGGTCTCCCAGGCCAGTTTGCGGTTCTTGACCACCTTGGCCGGCGCGCCCACCGCGATCGAGTAGTCCGGGATGACGCCGCGCACCACGGCATGTGAACCCAGTACGCAGCCGCGGCCGATGAGGGTGCCGCGCAACACGCTCACCTTGGCCGCAACCCAGGTGTCCGGGCCGATGCGGACCGGGCTTTTGACGATGCCCTGGTCCTTGATCGGCATGGTGATGTCGTCCATCTTGTGGTCGAAGTCGCAGACGTAGCACCAGTCGGCCATCAGCACCGAGTCCCCGACTTCGATGTCGAGGTAGGCATTGATGACGTTGTCGCGGCCCAACACCACCTTGTCGCCGAACCGCACCGAACCCTCGTGCGCGCGGATGGTGTTCTGGTCCCCGATGTGCACCCAACGACCGATCTCCAGCTGAGCCAGTTCCGGGGTGGCGTGAATCTCCACGTCTTTGCCCAGGAAGACCATGCCGCGGGTGATGACGTGCGGGTTGGCCAGCTTGAACTTCAGCAGCCGCCAGTAACGCACCAGGTACCACGGGGTGTAGGCCCGGTTGGCCAGCACCCATCTCAGCGAGGCCAGAGTGAGAAACCTGGCCTGGCGTGGGTCGCGTAACCTCGATCCCCGCCAGCGACGACGAAGCGGCGCGCCCCACATGGTGGTCATGGCCGCAAAGCCTACGCGAACCTTGTGCCGCGCCGCGCTACCGTTACCTGGACTTGATCAGCGACTGGCTCGGCGACGCGTCAGCAACCGCGCGAGAAGGATTGGGGACTGCACCGTGTTCGCCCAACGTTCTCGCCCGCTGAATTGGGCAAGCCTGCGGCGGTTCGTTGTCGTGGTGTCGCTCACCTCTCTCTCCATTCTCCCGTTGGGCGGCTGCGGCAACACCGACTCGTGGGTCGACGCCGCGCCCGCACCCGGCTGGTCCGCCCCCTACGGCAACGCCGCCAACAGCAGCTACACCGCGACCGTCGGTGCACAAAACCTCCGACTGGCCTGGACGCGCTCCGTCAAGGGCGAACTGGGAGCCGGTCCGGCGTTGAGCGCGCGCGGCTGGATCGCGCTCAACGGGCAGACCCGCGAGGGTTGCTCGCTGATGGAGTGGGAGGACGACAACAACGGCCGACAGCGCTGGTGCACCCGGCTCTACCAGGGCGGCGGGTTCTTCGGCCCGCTCTTCGACGGCTTCGACAACGTCTACGTCGGCCAGCCCGGGGCGATGCTGTCGTTTCCGCCCACTCAGTGGATCCGCTGGCGCGCACCGGTGATCGGGATGCCTGCCACGCCACGGATTCTCGGCCACGGCCAGTTGCTGGTGATCACCCACTTAGGTCAGGTGCTGGTCTTCGACGCCCACCGCGGCACGGTGATCGGCAACCCACTGGACCTGGTCGACGGCGTCGACCCGACCGACTTCAATCGGGGATTGTCCGACTGCGCCCCGGCGCGACGGGGCTGCCCGGTGGCTGCGGCGCCCGCGTTCGCGGCGCCGAGCGCGACGGTGGTGGTCAGCGTCTGGCAACCGGGTGCCAGAGCCGCCGGGCTGGTCGGGCTCAGATATCACCCGCTGGACAACCCGCTGCTCACCCAGGAATGGACCAGCGACGCGGTCTCCGCCGGGGTGCTGGCCAGCCCGGTGCTGTCCGAGGACGGCTCGACCGTCTACGTCAACGGCCGCGACCAACGGCTGTGGGCCCTTGACGCCGCCGACGGCACGCCGAAATGGTCCGTGCCGCTGACGTTTCTGGCGCAGACACCGCCCGCGGTATCACCGGACGGACTGATCGTGGCCGGCGGTGGGCCGGACACGCATCTGGTCGCGTTCCACGACCGCGGTGATCATGCCGAACAGATGTGGCGGCGCGATGACGTCACCCCGCTGTCGGCATCGAGCCTGACCGGTGGTGCCGTCGCCTACACCGTTGTCGCCAGCACCGATGCGGGCCCGGGCGGGTTGTCGCTGCTGGCCTTCGACCCGACCGACGGCCACAGCATCGACAGCTATCCGTTGCCGGACGCGAGCGGCTTTCCGCTCGGGGTGTCGGTAGGTCACGATCGCCGGGTGGTGACCGCCACCAGCACCGGGCAGGTCTACAGTTTCGCCCCGCAGTAGCCTGCCGATCCGCTCACCCCGGTGTCCCCCAGGTCGCAGCGCTACACCGTCAGCGGCGGGATGTCGTTGCGCGGTACCCGGACGGAGGTGGGGCCGGCAGGCAGCGGTAGCAACTCACCGGGTGCGAAGTAGAAGATCAGGTCTGCATCGGTGATGGCAAAGTTCTGATAGTGCGACGGGTCGAGGCCCGAGCCCGCGGGAATCAGCACCACCGACAACCCGGTTTGGCGTCCCAATTCGCGCTGCACGATCGGGAAAATGGCGTCCAGTGGTTTGCTGTTCGGTGCGAACAGCGTGTCGAACGTGATCGGCTGCCGCCGGGCCAGGTCGTAGTTGAACGACTTGTACCAGGTGGAGGGGTGCGGCCCACCGACCTCCTGGAAGATCTTGAGCACCACGCTGCGGGTGCCGTTCGGGGGCTGGCCGGAACGGTGCTGCTCAGTGGTGGCGTCCATTTCGTAGGGTTGGCCGCGCGATCCGCTCGTCTTCGCCACGGAGATGAATCCGTCGCGGTTTTGCGCTATGTAGTCCGTCAGCACCTGCTGGTCGGGATAGTCGACCGGGAACGTCAAGTCCACGGTGTAGCCGGGACTGGAGGCGTGGACGTGACATATCTGCCCGCTTTCGACCACTCCACCCAGCTCGGCGCAGGACGACAGGGCCGCCGCCGGCGGCATGCCCGACCAATTGCTCCCATTGCCCATGACATCCACCGCACCTATCAGCAGGGCGGCCACCACCAGAATGCGCATCGTCGAATTGTCCCGTACGTCGTTGCCAACAGAGGCTGAAATGAGAAGTTACCCCGGTGTGCACGACGGCTTGATCCCGGTGACTATCACGTTGTAGAACCAGCCTTTGGGAACCACGCGACGCCACACATTGGCGTCCACCCAGCTCAGCGCGGTCCAGCTGCGGTACACGAACATCGCCCAGTCCCAGCCCAGCTTCCCGGGCGGCACCGCGGCCTCGAAGGTGCGCACCGGCCAGCCCAGCATCGCAGCGGTGAACTCCTCGCTGGTTGTGGCCACGCCGACCGCTCCGGCGGAGATCGCCATCTGCTCCAGATCGGTGGGTTCGAAGGTGTGCAGGTCGACCACGGCCTCCAATGCGGCCGCCCGTGAGGACTCGTCGAGTTCGGCTTGGGGGCGCCGCCATCCGGAGAGACCGGGTAAGCGGGTGACGTTGGTGGTGATCCGCCAGGTCAACGTGGACAGGGCACGGGCATAGCCGTTGCCGACGGTGGTCGGCTCCCCGGCAAACACGAACCGCCCGCCCGGGCGCAGTACCCGCACCACCTCCCGCAGCGACAACTCGACGTCGGGAATGTGGTGCAGCACCGCGTGACCGACCACCAGGTCGAACGTGTCGTCGTCGTAGGGGATGCCCTCGGCGTCGGCGACTCGGCCGTCGACGTCCAAGCCCAGCGCCTCTCCGTTGCGCACCGCGACGTTGACCATGCCGGGCGACAGGTCGGTGAGCGAGGCGTGCCGCGCCACCCCGGACTGCATGAGGTTGAGCAGGAAAAACCCGGTACCACAGCCCAGTTCCAGCGCGCGATCGTAAGGCAGGTCACCGATCTCGGCGAGTTCCTCGGCGGGCACAATCGCGTCGAACCGGCCGCGGGCGTAGTCGATGCAGCGCTGATCGTAGGAGATCGACCACTTCTCGTCGTAGTTCTCGGCTTCCCAGTCGTGGTAGAGCACTTGCGCGAGCTTGCTGTCATACCGGGCCGCTTCCACCTGCTCGGCGGTGGCATGCGGCTGCGGCACCGGGTCGGTACTCGTCACGATGGGTCAGCCTATCGGCTGGCCGGGTTGGCGGGTGCGGTGCCGGCTCAGATTGGGGCGAGGACACCACCGAGAATCGAGTCGCCCGCCGCCGCTCCGGCCGCTCCCGCACCATCGCCCAGCGCGCCGGTGACGGTATCGATCACCGCTTGCGGGAACTGGGTTGTCGCCGCGGCCACTTCGTCGAAACCGTTCTGGATCGCAGGCTCGATTGTCGTGACAGCGCCCCCGATAATGGCCTCCCAAAGGTGCCACAGCGCCATCTGCGGCGCGGTGATCAGGTCGCGCCAGTCGACAAACAATCCCGTCAGCAAGCCCGGATGCTGCGGGACGTCCGTCCCGTCCCAG
>NZ_JBYCLE010000149.1:0-4806 GCF_057473765.1 Mycobacterium sp. TH-M106
GTTCAGCGGAGTCCGCGGCGGCCTTGGCGACAGCCAGTGAAACACCCACGATCGCGTTGGCGCCCAGCCGGGACTTGTCCGGGGTGCCGTCGAGATCAACCAGCGCTTGGTCAACCAGCCGCTGGTCGTCGGCGTTGAGCCCGATCACCGCCGGCGCGATCTCGTCGAGCACTGCCTGCACGGCCTTCTTCACACCTTTGCCGCCGTAGCGTTCGCCACCGTCGCGCAACTCGACGGCCTCGTGCTCCCCGGTCGAAGCGCCCGACGGCACCCCCGCCCGGGCGAATGTCCCGTCGATCAGCGCAACTTCGACCTCGACCGTGGGGTTGCCACGGGAGTCGAGGATCTCGCGCGCACCGACCTGCTCGATGATGGGCACTGGGTTCTCCTTGCGCTTGTGGTCGGGGCGACCGGAGTGGTTCGGTCTCCCTTGGAAGAGGGTAGTGCTTTAGCCTATTGGAGCCTATTGGACGGGCGCTCACAGCGGATGACCCGCCGCGTAGGCGGTGGCCCAATCACGAACGGTGCGCGCGTATATCCCCGATTGGTTGTAGGCCAACAGCGCCGTCATCCAGCCCTTTGGCGTGGCGAGATCCTTTCCACGCCAACATAAGTAGCCAGCCGCCGACAATGCCGCATCGTCGATGTTGTCCGGGCTGATGATGCCGTCGTTGTTGGCGTCGACGCCGTACAACCGCCACGTCTCGGGGATGAACTGCATCGGTCCCATCGCGCGGACCACACCGTCGCCGGGCGGGGCGTTCTGGCCGGTCTGGTCGCTTTCGACGATGCGCAGGGTGCCTCCGGAACCGTCTAGGCGTACGCCGCGAATCGGGGGGTGCACGTCACCGTTGCGGTTCACCGTGGCGTGGTTGTACCTGCCGTGATGGCTTTCGATCTGGCCGATGCCGGCCAGCGTGGTCCACGACAGGTGGCAGTTGGGATTCTCCACCTCGGCCACCCGGGCGGCGTAAGCATAGGCCTCCAGCGCAGTGACCGGGATGTGCAGCGCCCGGGACCGCTTAGCGGCCCAGTCGAACAACTGGTCGGCGGGCCGACCCCTGGCCTGGTGGGTGTCCACCGGAGGCACCGGATCTCCGGCCGGCGGTGGCACGCCCTCGGGAATGGGGTTGCCGAGGTGCCAGGTGCAGCTGGACGCCAGCAGCAGCGCCGCCGCAGCCACGACCGCGGCCACCCGCAGCCAACGCACCGCCGACACCGCACTCTCCTACATGGATTGATCTGTGACCATCGTCCCACGGACGTGGGACCGTCGATGTGTTCCGCATTCAGCTGCGTCAGCGAAACCCGGCTTCACCAGCGATGACGGCGTCAATCCCGGCGTTGTAGAGTGCTGTGGGGCGCTGGGCGGTGCTTGTGCGGTGCTGCAGTCACCCGGTCAGATCGTCGCGTCCGGGGTTATCGAGCAGCGCGCTGCGCGCGCGGGCGACGCGGGACCGAATCGTGCCCACCGGGCAGTCGCACACCGCCGCGGCGTCATGGTAGGACAGCCCCAACAGCTGGGTCAGCAGCAGCGCTTCCCGCTGCTCGACGGAGAGGCCGGCGATCATCGTGGTCACTTCGACCAGGTCTTCGAAACCGCGCTCGGGGCGATCACGGTTGAGCACCTGCTCCGGGTCGGCGCCGTGCGCGGCGCGTGGCCGCGACCGCAGATAGCGGATGTGGTCGGCGACCACCCTGCGTGCGATGGCTAGCAACCAGGTCCGGGCGCTCGAACGCCCGGAGAACTGGGCGATCCCACCGATCGCCCGCAGGAAAGTTTCCTGGGTCAGGTCGTCGGCGCTGGCGCCGTCGCAGAGGTAGGCCACAAACCGCCACACGTCGTGCTGGGTGGCCTTGATGAATGCCTCAAGCGCGGCGGGGTTCCCGCTGGCGGCTGCCAAGGCGAGTGCGGTAACGGCCTGGTCGTCCCTGCCCCGGTCAACACCCGCCACGATCATCCAGCTTAGATGAGGCGTGAAACGCGGCGTGAAACGACGCGTGGCATCGCTGACCGGGCGCAGATGAGTGCGCCGCCGCCCGCGGTCGGCATCCGCCGGCAGAGCGCTGTCGGCCTGGCTGTCGGTCAGCGCGTCGACCGCACCCGATTTCGGCGATCCAGCGCGCTCGCGCGCCACCAGCACCGCGAAGACCAGGCCCACCAGCAACGGCATGTGGCTGATGACCCGCGCGGTGGTCACCTGGCCGGTGTAGGCGTCCGCGGCCACATACCCCAGCAGTGCCAGGGCAAACACACCCACGATCGTCGCCACGCCGGGCGCGGCAGCGGTCCAGATGCCGGCGGCGATCATCGCCCCGCCCAACGCCAGCAGCCATGCGGTGGATTCGTGCAGCAGATGGGCACCGGTGGCTGCCCCGTGTCCGTGGACGGACACCATCCCGAAATCGACACCGGCGATCTGCACCAGCGCCACGACCACCTGGAACACACCGACGACGATCAACGCCGCCCGGAAGACCGCGGCCCGGCCCGCCAGCCGGCCGTGCGTCCCGGGTGCCCCCGCCGTTGGCGCGGTTCCGGCCGCGGTCAGGATCTGCACGGCCAGGTCGGGCGCGGCGGCGACCTCAGCCGACGACAGCCGGCGCGCCTGCGCGGCCGCACCCACCAGCCAGCTGCGGCAGCTGCGGCAGGATGTCAGATGCACATCCAGCTGCTGGGAGGGAACGTACTGCGGCTCGCCGTCCAGCACCGCGGAAAGGGCCTCCCGGACAACTTCGCACCGCATTGCCACATCCTCGCGCATCCGAGCCCGCTGCACAAAAGTTCTGTGGTGACGGAACCCGGGTCCGCAGGCCTATTCGGCTGCAGCATCGTCGACCGGGAACGGTTCCGGCGCAGGCGGCCAGTAGGCACGCCACTCCTCCTCGCTGATCACGCCCAGCGGGGTGATGTCGAGCTCCTCCGGAACGTCGACTCCGCGGCGCTCGGCAGCGATGGCTTTCTCGGTGCCTCGCACGGTGTCCATGAACTCTAAAACCACCGTTCGCAAGTCGTTTTCGGCATCACCCTCGGCGGTGACTCTGACCGTCGTCATCGCCGCGGGGATCAGATCCGACGGCAGCCCCGCGCTGGTGGCCCTGTGAAACACCTTCTGCGCCAGCGCCAGTGCCGGCTGAGCGGTCGGCACGTCGTCCATGGTCGATTGGCGCGGCTTCTCCAAAGCCTTACGCTCTTCCCACTGCGCCAGCTGGTCTTCGAGAGAGATCTCATCGCCGGCAAGCACCGCCGGCACCCGGTTGGCAAGCTTGTGCAGCAGCGTGTCGGCGACGTCGTCGATGGTGAACGGGTGTGCCGGGGCGTCCTCGGCGACGCGCGCGTGAAACAGAACCTGCAACAACACATCACCGAGTTCTTCGCGCAGTTCGTCGGCGTTGCCACTGCGCACCGCGTCGAATAGCTCGTAGGTCTCCTCCAGTAGGAACCGGCGCAGCGAGTCGTGGGTCTGTTCGCTCTCCCAGGGCCCAGCGGTGCGCAGCTTGTCCATCGTCGCGACCGCATCGACCAACCGCTCACCGGCTGCTGCAGCGGGCGCGGAGATCAGCCGGTCGCCCGCTGCGAGTCGCGCGACGACAGCGGGATGCTCGGGGTCCGACGACAACAGCACCGAGGCATCAGGCCCGGAATGCGCCGGCCGCGCGTCCGGCAGCGACCACGGCACGGCGATCGGCATCTCCTCGGTGTAGGCCACGTCACCGGCGAGCAGTTCGACGGCTTCGACCGGCACCAGCGACGGTCGACGTGGATCGACGAGAACGACAGTCATCGCGCGCTCACCAATCCGGTGACGTCGACTTCGCGGTGCGGTTTCCCGTCGAGTACGGCCAGCAGGCGAGCGACCATCTGCACCAGGTCCAGGTCGCGGATGCGGGGGGCGCCCACACCGTTGCCGACCCGGGGAATCGGAACCTGGACGGTAGCCGTGGTGGCCCGGTAACGCGCACCCGGGTAGAGCCGGACCAGGCGCAGCTGCGCGGAGTCCGGCAGCGTCAGCGGGGCCAGCCGCAGGGTCGTGGCCGACGGCGCCGCCACTTCGGTGATGCCGGACGCACGGCACCGCAGCCGCAGCCGGGCCACCGCCACCACTCGGCCGGCCGGTTCAGGCAGCGGCCCGTAGCGATCGGTCAGTTCTTCGACAACGGCGGCGACGGCAGCGTCGTCCGCCGCAGCGGCCAGCCGCCGGTAGGCCTCCAGCCGCAGCCGGTCGCTGCCGATGTAGTCCGCCGGCAGATGGGCGTCCACCGGCAGGTCGATCCGCACATCCGTCGGTTCGCCGGGACCGGTTACGGCCTGTCCGTCGGCCGCCGCTCGGTAGGCGTCAACGGCCTCGCCGACCAGCCGCACGTACAAGTCGAATCCCACCCCGGCGACGTGCCCGGACTGTTCGACACCCAGCACGTTGCCCGCACCACGGATCTCCAGATCCTTCATCGCCACCGCCATCCCGGCGCCCAGCTCGTTGTTCTGGGCGATGGTTGCGAGCCGGTCGTAGGCGGTCTCTGTCAACGGCGAGTCCCGCGGGTAGAGAAAGTAGGCGTAACCGCGTTCGCGGCTACGGCCGACCCGGCCACGCAGCTGGTACAGCTGGGCCAGGCCGAAGGTATCGGCGCGTTCGACGATCAGCGTGTTGGCGTTGGAGATGTCCAGGCCGGTCTCGACGATCGTGGTGCACACCAGGATGTCGTATTGGCGGTTCCAGAATCCCTGCACGGTGGTTTCCAGCAGTTCTTCGGGCATCTGGCCGTGCGCGACGGCGACCCGGGCCTCGGGCACCAGGTTGCGCACCC
>NZ_JBYCLE010000150.1:0-5933 GCF_057473765.1 Mycobacterium sp. TH-M106
TGGCCGACTTCCTCTTCGACGACGAGCGGGCCATGGTGCGCATCGACATGAGCGAGTACGGCGAGAAGCACTCGGTGGCTCGGCTGGTCGGCGCACCACCCGGCTACATCGGCTACGACCAGGGCGGCCAGCTCACCGAGGCGGTGCGTCGGCGGCCCTACACGGTGGTGCTGTTCGACGAGGTGGAGAAGGCCCACCCGGACGTGTTCGACGTGCTGCTCGCCGTGCTCGACGAGGGTCGGCTCACCGACGGGCAGGGCCGCACCGTCGATTTCCGCAACACCATCCTGGTGCTGACCTCCAACCTGGGTTCGGGCGGCAGCGACGAGCAGGTGATGGCGGCGGTGCGTGCCACGTTCAAGCCGGAGTTCATCAACCGGCTCGACGACGTGCTGATCTTCGACGCCCTCAACCCCGACGAGCTGGTCCAGATTGTCGATATCCAGCTCAAGCAGCTGGATAAGCGGTTGGCGCAGCGTCGTTTGCAGCTTGACGTGTCGCCGGCGGCAAAGGAATGGCTGGCCCAACACGGGTTCGACCCGGTCTACGGCGCCCGCCCGCTGCGCCGGCTGATCCAGCAGGCCATCGGAGACCGGCTGGCCAAGATGCTGTTGGCCGGTAACGTGCATGACGGCGACACCGTTGCGGTCAACGTCAGCGCCGACGGTGAATCACTGACCCTGGGCTGACGCGCCCGATCGTTTGACAGTCGGGATGCGGCTCGGTAGCTTGGCGGCCACACAGAAAGCATTCCGGTTATCGTTGCCGCTGCGATCCGGCGGGGGGTTTGTGGTGTCACGTCGTCAACGTCGCGTGGGTCGCGCGGTCGGTGCAGGTGCCGCTGGGGCGTTTCTTGCCGCGCAGTTTTTGGGGGCGGCCCCGCTGGCCGTGGCGCCGGACGCGCACGCCGACATCGAGGACCTGATCGCGCCCATCATCGACGCCATCGGCCAGGCCGCCGCTTCCGTCGACCCGGGTCTCGCGGAGCCCGCCGCCGCGGCTGCGGCACCCGCCGCCGATGCGTCGACAACCGCCGATGCGTCGACGAGCGCCAGCATCCCGCTGACGGTGGAAGCCGGCACCAGGCCGGTGGTGGACATCTCGGTGGGCGACGGCACACAGGTTCCGGTCCTGGTCGACACCGGGTCCGAGGGCCTCGTCCTGCCCTGGTACGACATCGGCCTACAGGACCTCGGCTTCCCGACGAACATCGGCATCGGCTCGTACACCAGCGGGGTGGACTACCTCTACGTCACGGTCCCGACGACGGTGGACTTCGGGGGGATCGTCACCGGGCAGACCGACGTCGACGCCGAGTTGTTCAGCTGGCCCGCAAACCTTTCGGACCTGTTCAACCCCTCCTACTACACCTTGACGGGCTTGTTCGCCCCCGCGAATATCGACGGCTTCCTGGGTATTGGGCCCAACGCCGATCTCCCGAGCACCACTAGTCCGATCGAGGCGCTGCCGGGTGACCTGAACCAGGGCGTGCTCATCGACGAGCAGAACGGCACGCTGGTGTTCGGCCCGAACCCGCTGACCGGGTCCGAGGATGTGGCCTCGGTCGCCGGATCGCCGTACACCACCGTGTACGTGTCGATCGACGGTGCAGCGCCGCAAAAGGTCGCCGCGATCGTCGACTCCGGCGGCGCGTACGGCAGCATGCCGTCGTCGCTGCTGGCCAGCGCCCACGTCACGCCGAATGCCGACGGGGATGTGCCGAACGGAACGACCATCGAGGTGTTCAACTCCGAGGGCCAGCCGCTGTACGTCGACGACGTGGCGAACGGGGACGGCCCGACGGTGGTGTCGGGATCGACGATGAACACCGGGTACTGGCCGTTCATCGAGCGGCCGGTGTACATCTCCAACAGCCCCTCCGGTGTCGGCACCACATACTTCGGCACCCCGTATCCGCCCAGCAGCTGACGCGGGCGTTCCCGCCCGGCCCCTGGGTCTGGCAGCGGCGTCCCAGGGCGTCTTGATGCACGGTTGTGACCTGCTCGCATTCGTCTCTCCCGGCGGCGAGCGGATACGCTAGGCGCAATGGTCCCGCTCTGGTTCACGCTGTCGGCGCTGTGTTTCGTCGGCGCCGGCGTGCTGCTCTATGTCGACATCGATCGGCGTCGCGGGCGTGACCGGCGTCGTCGGTCGTGGGCCCGGTCGCGCGGTTTCGACTACGAACCGGAGTCCACCGAGATCCTGCAACGCTGGAAACGCGGCGTGATGTCGACGGTGGGCGACATCACGGCACGCAACGTGGTACTGGGTCAGATCCGTGGCGAGGCGGTGTACATCTTCGACCTGGAAGAAGTCGCGACGGTGATCGCGCTGCACCGCAAAATCAGCACCAACGTCGTGATGGACCTGCGGCTCAAGGGACTCAAAGAGCCACGGGAGAACGACATCTGGCTGCTCGGCGCTATCGGCGCGCGGATGGTGTACTCCACCAACCTCGACGCAGCCCGTCGCGCCTGCGACCGTCGGTTGGTCACCTTCGCCCACACCGCACCGGACTGCGCCGAGATCATGTGGAACGAGCAGAACTGGACCCTGGTTGCCATGCCGATCACCACCGGCCGCGCCGAGTGGGACGAAGGCTTGCGGGTCGTGCGCCAGTTCAACGATCTGCTGCGGGTGCTGCCGCCGACTCCGCAGCGATCGCCGCGGGCACAGTCGGCGAAACGTCGTAATGCGGCACCGAGCCGGCCGCTGGTCCCGCCCGAGCAGCCGGCTGAGCCTCGCCGCGACGTGAGCTCCCGGGCCGGCGCTGTCGCGCCGCGTCCGCCGACGACCCGCAACGGCCGGCAGGCACCGCACTACCAGCGCTGACACTCCGACGATCCGCTGCGCTCGGCTCCGTCGCGCCGACGATCGCCGCTACGCTGTCGGTTATGGTGCCCCCCGCAGCCAACACGGCCTTGATCACCGGGGCAAGGTGATCGCCGCACCTAGGCCCTCGTGACCGGGCACGCTGATCATCTCGGGCCCACCGAGTGGGGCGCACCGCCGGCCGGCGTCGGTCCGTGGCCGGGGCAGCCGCCGGCCGACCCGCGGTACGATCCGGCGTTGTTGCGTGAGGGCGATGCCCGCAACGTCGTCGACGCCTACCGGTACTGGACCCGCGAGGCGATCATCGCCGACATCGACCGGCGTCGACACCCGCTGCACATCGCGATCGAGAACTTCGGCCACGACGCCAACATCGGCTCGGTGGTGCGCACCGCCAACGCGTTCGCCGTGCACACCGTGCACATCGTCGGACGGCGGCGGTGGAACCGGCGCGGCGCCATGGTCACCGACCGCTACCAGCGGCTGCGCCATCACGACAGCATGAGCGAGCTGCTGGATTTCGCCGCGGACGCCGGCCTGGTGGTGGTGGCGGTGGACAACGTGCCCGGGTCGGCGCGACTGGAGCAGACCAGCCTGCCGCGGGACTGCCTGCTGGTGTTCGGCCAGGAGGGCCCCGGGATCAGCGGCCACGCTCGCACGGGAGCCGATCTGACGGTGTCCATCGCTCAGTTCGGCTCGACCCGCAGCATCAACGTGGGTGTCGCCGCCGGAATCGCGATGCACACCTGGATCACCCAGCACGCCAACATCGACAGCGCCTGGTGATGGGCAGCCCTGCGATGTGCGCCGCCATACTTCGCGTCAGGATCATGCGCCGCCCATGCCGGGTGAGGCAGGATTTACCTCCATGGGCCAGGTATGGGCGAACCGGGCGGCCAGCGCCGAAGCCGCGGTCACCGAACGACATCTGAAACGGCTCTGGCATCTGCCGGGCACTCAGCTCGGCGTGGTGGCCTGGCCGCCGGCGGCGCGCCGTCGGCCACGGCACTGGCACTACTGGTGGCAGGCGCACCTCCTGGACTGTCTCGTCGATGCGGAACTGCGCGATCCGCGGCCGGAGCGGGTGGCCCGGATCAAGCGGCAGATCCGATCACAGCGGATCCGCAACGGCGGATCGTGGGTGAACGACTACTACGACGACATGGCGTGGCTGGCCTTGGCCATCGAGCGCGCCAGCCGCGTGACCGGCATCGACCGGCATCGCGCGTTGGACACACTGGCCGGCCAGCTGTTCACCGCGTGGGTGCCCGAGGATGGTGGCGGCATCCCGTGGCGCAAGCAGGACCAGTTCTTCAACGCCCCGGCCAATGGACCCGCCGGCATCTTCCTCGCCCGCTACGGTCGGTTGAGACGGGCCGAGCAGATGGCCGACTGGATCGACGCAACCCTGATCGACCCGCAGACCCATCTGGTGTTCGACGGCATCAAGGCCGACTCGCTGGTGCGCGCAGAATACACCTACTGTCAGGGCGTGGTGCTCGGGCTGGAAACCGAGCTGGCCGCTCGCACCGGCCCGAAGGCGGGCGGACGGCATGCCGCCCGGGTCCAGCGGCTGGTCGCCGCGGTCGAGAAGCACATGGCGCCGGGTGGGGTGCTCACGGGCGCCGGTGGCGGCGACGGCGGCCTGTTCGCCGGGATCACAGCCCGTTACCTGGCGCTGGTCGCTACCGCGCTGCCGGGCGCTGCCGCCCGGGACGCTGGGGCGGCTGCGGCCCGCGACGCTGCCCGAGCGGTGGTGCTGTCGTCGGCGAAATCGGCGTGGGAGTACCGGCAGACGGTGGACGGACTGCCGCTGTTCGGCGCGTTCTGGGACCGCGCCGCTGAGTTGCCGGACGCCGACGGCGCGGCGGCCGAATTCGTCGGAGGCGCGGTGCGCGCCTCCGAGGTGCCCGAACGCGACTTGTCGGTGCAGCTGTCCGGCTGGATGCTGATGGAAGCCGCCCACAGCGTGGCGGCACAGTAGGTTCACCGCGTGGCAGAACCAGCACCGATCGTCCGGGTGCCGCTGCGGGCGCGCCCGCCGAGAGTGAAGTTGTTGCCGAAAAAATCCCGAAATTTCGCAACGGTTTCACGCTCGGCGCAGAAGATTGGGTCGCTCAGACCGCTTGCTCGGGTTCGGGCAGCGCCTCGGCGTCGTCGGCGTTACTGCGACGGCTGCGTCGCCGGGCCAGATACACCTTGCCCGCCGAGACCAGGGCCGGCAGCAGCGACACCAACAGGATGCCCAGGATGATCGGTTCGAGGTGGTCGGTGATGCCAGGCACCTTGGTGCCCAGGAAGTACCCCGCCAGCGTCATCCCCCCGCCCCACAGCAGGCCGCCGACGATGTCGAAACCCAGGTACACCGGGTACCGCATGTAGGACACCCCGGCGATCACCGGTACGAACGTCCGGGCGAACGGCACGAACCGCGCCAAGACGATCGCCGCCGGCCCGTATTTTTCGAAGAATGCGTGCGACTCGGTCACGTAGTGCCTCTTGAAGAAGCGGGAGTCTTCCTTCTTGAACAGCGCTGGCCCGATCCGGCGCCCGATGAGGTATCCGGTCTGGTCGCCCAGCACCGCAACGATCGCGACGGCCGGCGCCAGCACCCGGATGTCGAGGGTGCCGCCGGCGGCCAGCAGGCCACCGGTGACGAGCAGCGACTCGCCGGGCAGCAGCGGGAAGAGCAGGCCCGTCTCGGTGAAGACGATCACCAGGATCGCGGGCAGCACCGCGGACGCGAACAAGCCCTGCGGGCCGATCCAGTACCACGGGTCGACCAGGTCAGGCAGGGCGACGATGGTGCTGGTGGTGCTCATCACGCTCTAACATACCGGTGGTGGTCAGGCGGGCCGGTCAACGCGACCGCAGCCTTGGGATAGTGGGGGACAGTGGGCGCATACTGGGGCCACATGGAATTCGCCAGGAGGAAGCTGCTATGCCTATCGCAACACCCGAGGTTTACGCCGAGATGCTGGGACGTGCCAAGGAGAACTCGTACGCCTTCCCGGCGATCAACTGCACCTCCTCGGAGACCATCAACGCCGCGGTCAAAGGCTTCGCCGACGCCGGCAGCGACGGCATCATCCAATTCTCTA
>NZ_JBYCLE010000151.1:0-7242 GCF_057473765.1 Mycobacterium sp. TH-M106
GTGAGCGCCTTGATCAGATCGTCGGCGTTGTCGGTGGCCGACTTCATTGCCCGTTGGCGCGACGCCAGCTCCGAGGCGGCAGCGTCCAGCAACGCGGCGTACACGCGGGTGGTCAGGTACCGGGGCAGCAGCGACTCGAAAACCGTCGTCGCGTCGGGCTCGAACGAATACAGCGTCCGCGGCCCGACGTCTTCTCCCACGTACTCGACCACCATCGGCGCAATCCGGTGCGCCTCAGCCGATTGCGACAACATCGACGTGAACTCGGTAGAGACGACGTGCAGCTCGTCGACACCACCGGCGCCGTCGGACTCAAGCTGCTCGCCCGCCCCGTCAGTACCGAGCATGAAGGCGTCGACCAAGGTAGTGGCGATCTCGGCGGCGTTCTCGTAGCTGGGTTGCTCCGAGAAACCCTTCCACGATCCAGTGATGTCCCAATGTCGGAACGTATAGTAGCTCAGTGCTTTACGGCCGACCGTGTAGAGAACCGGCGTCTTGCCCTCATCGCGCAGCAAGGAGAACAGTTCCTCGGCACGGCGAAAGACGTTGGCGTTATAGGCGCCACAGAGGCCGCGGTCAGATGACACCACCAAAACACCGGCTCGTTTGGGTTCGGGACGCTCGACAAGCAGCGGATGGTCCAGCGCGGCTTCGGCGGCAAGGGTGGTGAGCATGCGGGTGATCTCAACGGCGTAGGGCCGCGCCGACGCCAACCGGGTCTGCGCCCTGCCGATACGCGACGTGGCGATCAGCTCCTGGGCCTTGGTGATCTTTTTAATCGACCCGGCCGAGCGAATCCGCCCGCGCAGCTCGCGAAGTGTGGCAGCCATCCTGGACTATTTCTTCTTTTTCTTGGGTGCGGGCCGGTGGACCTGCACCGCTTCCTTGGCGAGTTTCTCTTCATCAAGGGCTTCGACGTGCTCGTCGGGCACCACCGAGCCGCCGCCGGTAGCGGCAAAGCCCTTCTTGAACTTGTTGATCACCTCGGTCAGCTTCGCAGCCGTCTCGTCGGTCAGCTTCTGAGATTCCCGGACTTCGGAGAGTATCTCCCCCGCCGATGCCCGAACATGGTCCAGGAACTCGGTTTCGAACCGCCTGATGTCTTCGATCGGAACCGAGTCCAAATGACCGCCGGTGCCCAAAAAGATCGAGACCACCTGCTCTTCGACCGGCATCGGAGCATACTGCGGCTGCTTGAGCAGCTCAACCAGCCGGGCGCCGCGCTCCAGCTGCGCCTTCGACGTGGCGTCAAGGTCGGAGGCGAAAGCCGCGAAGGCCTCCAGCTCGCGGTACTGCGAGAGGTCCAGCCGCAGCGAACCGGCCACTTCCTTCATGGCCTTGATCTGCGCGGCGCCGCCCACCCGGGACACCGACATCCCGACGTTGATCGCCGGTCGCACCCCCTGATTGAACAGGTCAGTCTCTAAAAAGCACTGTCCGTCGGTGATCGAGATGACGTTGGTGGGGATGTAGGCCGAGATGTCGTTGGCCTTCGTCTCGATGATCGGCAAGCCGGTCAGCGAGCCACCACCCAGCTCGTCGGAGAGCTTGGCGCAGCGTTCCAGCATCCGCGAGTGCAGGTAGAAAACGTCGCCCGGGTAGGCTTCGCGGCCCGGCGGACGGCGCAGCAGCAGCGAGATCGCCCGGTAGGCCTCGGCCTGCTTGGTCAGGTCATCGAAGATGATCAGCACATGCTTGCCCTGATACATCCAGTGCTGGCCGATCGCTGAACCGGTATACGGCGCAAGCCATTTGAAGCCGGCCGAATCCGATGCCGGTGCGGCGACGATGGTGGTGTAGTCCATCGCACCGCCCTCTTCCAGGGCCCGGCGCACGCTGGCGATGGTGGTGCCCTTCTGCCCGATGGCCACATACACGCAGCGCACCTGCAGGTTGGGGTCACCGGACTCCCAGTTCTGCCGCTGATTGAGGATGGTGTCCACGCACACGGCGGTCTTGCCGGTCTTGCGGTCACCGATGATCAGCTGGCGCTGACCACGGCCGATCGGCGTCATCGAGTCGATGGCCTTGATGCCGGTCTGCAGCGGCTCCTTGACGCCCTGGCGCTGCACCACCGACGGTGCCTGGATCTCCAGTGCCCGACGGTCCTCGGCGTCGATGTCGCCGCGGGCGTCGATCGGCTGACCGAGCGGGTTGACCACCCGGCCCAGGAATGCGTCACCGACCGGAACCGACAGTACCTCGCCGGTGCGTTTGACCTGCTGTCCCTCCTCGATCTGCTCGAAGTCACCGAGGATCACCGTGCCGACGCTGTGTTCGTCGAGGTTGAGCGCCACCCCCAGCACGCCGCCGGGGAACTCGAGCAGCTCCTGGGTCATCGCCGACGGCAGACCTTCGACGTGGGCGATGCCGTCGCCCGCGTCGATGACGGTGCCCACTTCCTCGCGAGTGCTCCCCGCGGAGAACGACCCCACGTACTCCTCGATCGCGCCCTGAATGTCTTCAGCGGAGATTGTCAACTCGGCCATGGCTTTTCGTCTTCCTGCTTTCGGTTTCGGGATGATGGTCGACAACTGGTGCTCAGTCCGGCAATTGGGCTTTCGCGGCGGCCAGACGCGACGAGAGTGAACCGTCGATCACCTCGTCGCCGACCGAGATGGCCAGACCGCCCAACAGCGCGGGGTCGATGTGCACCCGCACCGTCACCGGATGGCTGTAGATACGGCTCAGCACCGCGTCCAGCCGAGTGCGCTGGGCAGCACTGAGCTCGGCCGCGGCGCCGACGTAGGCCACCACCTCACCGCGGCGAGCGACCGCGAGTTGGGCCAGGTCGGCCACCGCCTGGTGAGCGGGTTGGCCGCGCAGCAGCCCGACGGTCTGCGCCAGCAGCGCAACGGTGATCGGGTTGACGCCGCCGCTGCTGTCCATCACGTTGCGCAGCAGACCGATCCGGCCCTGCGCCGGCGTGGTGTTATCACTGAGCAGCGTGTCCAGCCGCGGCTGGCCGTCGAGGATGCGGGAGAAACGGAACAGCTGGTCTTCCACCTCGTCGGCTTGGCCTTCACGTTCGGCGCGCAGCAGCAGCGTCTGCCTGGCCAGGTGTTCGATAGCGTCGACCAGATCGGTTTCTCTGGACCAACGAACCGATACCGCGGTCGTCATCAGCTGCAGTGCTGGGTCGCCGACGCGGCCGGTGAGCAGCCGTTCCGTCAGTCGGATTCTGGGCGCGGCGTCCTCGGCCGGCACGGTCAGCGACCGGGCCACCACGGTTTCGCGGTCGAGCAGGCTGGCGATTGCTGCCAGGTCTTCGGCGAGGGCGGACAGCCCAGGATCGTCCAGGCCGTCGGCCACCCTGGTGAACTGCTGCACCAAACCGTCCAGCGCCTGCCGACTGGCCGAGCGCATCGTGGTGAACACCGGATCTTCACTATCGGCCCGGTCCGCCGGCTTCGGTGCCATAGCGTCGAGCTCGTCGAGAAACCGGTCGACGGTGGCGGATTGCCGTGCCGGGTCGGCCACGTGGTCGCGGACCAGTTCCCCGGCGCGCCGCACGGATTCGGCACCGAGGTCGAAGCGAAGCTGGCGGATCGTCTGGGCGCGCAACAACCCGACCTGTTGGCCACCGGCCACCTTGACGCGTTCCGCCTCGACGTCGGCCTGGCCGCGCAGCTGTTCGGTGATGCGTTCGGCGTCGGCGCGGGCCTCTTCGGTGACCCGTTGCGCCTCCACCTCGGCATCGGCAACCGCCTTGCCGTGGGCTTGGCCTGCTTCGGCCAGCCGGTCGGCGGCTGCCGCCGCCGACTCCAACTGCTCACGCACCGACTGCTGTTGGTCGGCCATCAGTCGGCGCAGCGGCGGGACGACGAACCGCCACACAAACCACACGATGACCGCGAAGCCAGCCAGCTGTCCGATGAAGGTCGACATCTCCCGCTACCGCCCCCCGGTCTGCAAGGCCCCCGAGGCTCCCGAGGTGACGGGTGTTGGCCTCGAGCTCGCCGATTTCGCCGAGTCCACTGCGACGCCGAGGATCCGGCTGGCCAGGGTTGCCGAAAGAGTCTCCACCCGGGCGCGAAGCTCCTCAGCGACATCATCGCCTTCCCTCTTGAGTTGTTCGTTGGCGTTTTGCAGCGTCGATGCCACCTCCGCATCGGCAGCCGAGCGGAGGTCCTCGATGAGCTTGCGGCCCTCGGCCCGGGCATCGTCTCGAACCCTCGCCGCCTCGAGGCGCGCCGAGGACATCTTCTTCTCGTAGTCGGCGTCGGCGGCGGCAAATTGCTCAGCCGACGCCTTGTTGTCGGCGAGGGTCCGGGTGACCATGTTTTCGCGCTCACGCAACACCTTCATGATCGGTGGGACCACGAACGTCCCGATCACGGCGAGCACGATCACGAAGATGATCAGCACGACGAAGAAGGTGCCGTTCGGGAGCAGGAAGTTGTTAGCTTCGGCGCCCCCTTCAGCTATGTGGCGCGCAGTCATGTCACCCATCTCAGTGCGTCAGCCCAGCGGGTTGGCGAAGACGAAAAGCGCCATGAAGGCCAGGTTGATGAAGTACATGGCTTCCACCAGGCCGACGGTGATGAAGAACGGGGTGAACAGCCGGCCCTGGGCCTCGGGTTGACGGGCCACGCCTGCGATCAGCGCGTTGCCGGCGATACCGTCACCGATAGCCGCGCCGATCGCACCGCCCCCTAGGATCAGTCCACCGCCGATGAGAGCACCCATCGCGATTTGCGGGTCCATTCCTTCTCCTCACTTGTCAGCTGGTAGTGGCCTACCAGATCTCTACTAGGTCTTTACCAGATCCGTGTGACGCCTTGGTTACTCATGCTCTTGCATCTCCATCGCCTGGGCGAAGTACAAGATGGTCAGCAACGCGAAGATGAACGCCTGGATCAACCCGACGAACAGGTCGAACCCCTTCCAAATCGCGTTGGGCGCCCACAGGACGTATGGCGGAAACAGCGCGATCAACGCCACCAGGATGCCTCCGGCGAAGATGTTGCCGAAGAGTCGCAGCGACAGCGAGACCGGTTTGGCGATCTCCTCGACGACGTTGAACGGTGCCATGAACACGACATGGCCCTTGAGCACTCCTAGCAGGTGGCCCAGTATCCCACGGCGCCACATCCCGGCCAGGTGATAGCAGAGGAACACGAACAGCGCCAGCGCCAGCACATAGTTGATGTCCGCTGCCGCCGGGGAGAGCAGTTCGGTGCTGCGCGCTTGGGCATCGGTGTATTGCAGCGGCAGCACCGAGAGCCAATTGGAGATCAGGATGTACACGAAGATGGTGACCGCCAGCGGAAGTACGAACGGTGCGATCCGCATCCCGATCGCGCTTTCGATCTGGTTGCGCATGCCGACCGTGATCGCCTCGAAGAACAACTGCACACCGCCGGGCACGCCGGTCGAGGTGACCTTGACACGCAGAAAGAAAGCCAATCCGATCACGATCAGCCCGGCAATCGCCGACGACAGGATGGTGTCGGTGTTGACGGTGCCCACGAGGGGCCAGACGGCCGTGCGGTGTTCGCCGACCTCGATTGCGGCCTCGGCGAGGCTGGTCTGGATCATCGCTGCGGTGCCGTCCCTTCCGCGCCAAGATCCGCGTCGTCGCCCATGGAGCGGGCCCCACCGCGCAGCGTGTTCAACACCGGCAGCGCGGTGCTGGTCACCAGCAGCACCTCGAAGAGCGCCAGTCCGATCAGCACGCCCAGCCCCTGCGGCCGGAACAGGTAGGCAATTCCCAGGCCGATGACGGTGATGACCAACAGCCGGGTCGCGGAGTTCACCGCCATCTTCGACTTCAGCGGGTGGGCTTCGGCGGTGATCGACTGCACCGAGCGACGCACCAGCAGAGCGTTGACCAAGCCGAGCGCCAACCCCAAGCCCAAGAACACACCCATCATCGGCTGACCCAGCTCTCGGGCCGCGACAACGCCAGCCGCGGTCACGGCGACGCAGATGACGAGCAGCCGAACCGGCCGAAACACCGCAGAGGGCAACACCAACGGCGCATCCTGCGCTGGTGTCGTCACCACCTCACCCCACTCACCCCAATCTCAACCCAATCTCGCGTTCCCGAGCGCCACTTCTGTGACTTCTGCGCGACCTGCCGAGCGTATCGGATGCCAAACGCGCTGAAATCACCAAGGGGCAGGCACCGTAGCCGTACCACAAATCTACTACTGCTCGTCATAGACATTGTCGTTGCGTAACAGCGGGATCAGGGTGACGACCACCGCAACGACAATGGCGCCCAACATCACCGCGCCGGTGTAGCGCGGGTCGAAGAAGATGGTGCTGGCGGTGCCGAAGGCGACGATGCCCACCCAGAGGTAGATCAGCAGCACTACCCGGCGATGTGAGTGACCGATCTGCAGCAAGCGGTGATGCAGGTGCATCTTGTCCGGGTGAAAGGGACTGACCCCGGCCCGGGTGCGCCGGATGATCGCCAGCAGCAGGTCCAGCGCGGGGACGAACAGCACGGCTGCCACCAGCAGGAACGGTGACATCAAGGCGAAGACGTCGCGCGCACCGTAAGCGCTCTGCGAGATGGGGCCCGCGGCGGTGGTCGACGCGGCCGCCAGCATCAGGCCGATCAGCATCGATCCGGAGTCGCCCATGAAGACCTTGGCCGGCTGAAAGTTGTGCGGCAGAAAGCCCAGGCAGGCTCCGGCCAGCACCACCGAGATCACCGCCGGAGGGTAGTACAGCACGTCGCCGCCGTGGTATCGCAGCAGGCCCACGGAGAACATGCAGATCGCCAGCGCGGTGATCAAACCCAGGCCGGCCGCCAGCCCGTCGAGCCCGTCGACGAAGTTCATCGCGTTGACGATCGACACCGTCAGCGCCAAGGTGAGCAGGATCGAGGAGGCCTGGTCCAACACGACCGTACCCACCCCGCCCAAGGGGATGTACAGCACGCTCCACGCGACGCCCATGGTGACCAGCACACTGGCGGCGGTGATCTGGCCGGCGAACTTGGTCAGCGCGTCCAGTCCCCACTTGTCGTCCAGCAGACCGATGCCCATGATCACCCCGCCGGCCACCACCACCGCGGGCATGCCCGAGGAGTAGACGAAGCCGCGGGTGAGCGCCGGCAGCTGGGACGCCAGGAAGACGGCGGCCACGACGCCGAGGTACATCGCCAGGCCACCCATCCGAGGCGTCGGAGTCACGTGCACGTCGCGCTCGCGCGGATGGGCCACCGCACCCAGCCGGGTGGCCAGCACCCGCACCGGCCCGGTGGCGAAGTAGGTGATGATCGCCGCG
>NZ_JBYCLE010000152.1:0-9903 GCF_057473765.1 Mycobacterium sp. TH-M106
CGATCCCCGCAACGAATGGCTTTTCACCGAGGCCTGGGGCGTGGACGTGGCGGTGTCCACCCCGCGGATGCTGGCCTCCCTTGTCGAGGAGGCGGTCGCGGTCGGCGACCTGGTTCGGCTGATGGAGTTCCGCAAAGGTCAAGCCAACCTGCTCGAGATCACCCTGCCCGACGACACGCCATGGGGCGGCAAGCCGATGCGCAAGCTGGCGTTGCCGCGCGACGCCGCACTGGTGACGATCCTGCGCGGCTCGCGGGTCATCGTGCCCCAGGACGACGAGCCGCTGGAGGGCGGCGACGAGCTCCTGCTCGTCGCAGTGGCCGAGGTCGAGGACGAACTGCGCAAACTGCTGCTATCGACCCACTAAACCGATACGGCCGGATCCACCAGGCGCCGGACGACCTTGACCGCGAAGTAGGTCACCAGGGCTGCCAGGGCGGTCAGCGGCCAACCCATCGCGATGCGGGCCACCGCCAGCCAGCCGGTTTCGTCGGCGTCGTAGAGCAGCCGCTGCACGACGAACCGGGATGCGAACACCAGCACCCAGGTCACAGTGGCGACGTCGAAGGCGTACACCGCCCGCCGTGCGTCGCGCCAGCCACGATCCTGCCCGCTGATCCACGCCCACAGATAGCCGACGACCGGACGGCGGATCAGCACCGACACCGTGAAGGCCACCGCCCATAGCAGCGACATCCAGATGCCCAGCAGGAAATATCCCTTGGAATCCCCCATCAGGTACGCGATCAGCACGCAGACGCCGACCCCGAAAAACCCCGACACCGCCGGCTTGGTGGATTCCCGACGGATCAACCGCCACACCAGGATCAGCGCGGCCACCCCGACGGCCGCAACGGTGGCCGACCGCAGGCCGAACGCGCGCGACGCCGGCACGAACACCACCACCGGCAGCGACGAGTAGACGAGCCCGCCCACCCCGCCCAGCTGTGCCACCAGGGGGTGGGTGTCGGCGGTCTCCGCTGTCTGGGCGATCGTGTCGCTCACCGCTGAATTTCGTAGTGCGGGTTGTACATCGCCTTGGTGCCGTTCTCCAGCTTGCCCAGCCGACCGTGTACCCGCAGCGTGCGGCCGGAGTCGATTCCGGGTATCCGGCGCTGCCCCAGCCAGACCAGGGTGACCGCGTCGGTGCCATCGAACAATTCGGCGCGGACTCCACCAGCGCAACCCTTGGCGTTGGCCTCCACACTGCGCAGTGTCCCCACCATCGTGACTTCCTGGCCACGCTGGCAATCGATCGCGCGCTGCGCACCGGTGTTGACCGCCTCGTCGGACAACTGCTCGACATCGCGTAGCTCCGGGTGCTCCGTCAACCGTCGAGTCAACCTGCGTAGGTAACCTTCGGTCGTCGCCATGGCATCTCCTGACGCTCCAGCCAAACGGGAACCACTCCCATGCGTGCCTAAGACACCGTAGACCCCTTCTTTAGCTGTTTCCACGCGGCCCGCGGATCGGTGTCCGAGTTGTTGTCGACACCGGGCACGATCGTAGAGTGACTGTCGATCTTGGCGGGGTGACCGCCGTCTTGCTGCCGGGAACCGGATCCGACGACCAGTACATCCGCCGGGCGTTCTCCGTCCCGCTGCAGCAGGCCGGCGCCGTGTTGACGGCGCCCAGGCCGCAGCCGGAACACCTGGTCGACGGTTACCTGGCGGCGTTGGACACCGCGACCGCGGCAACGCGGGAACCGATCCTGGTCGGCGGGGTGTCGATCGGCGCGGCGGTGGCCATCGCGTGGGCGTTGCCGCGCCCCGACCGGGTGGTCGCCGTGCTGGCGGCGCTGCCGGCCTGGACCGGCTCGCCCGGCGCGGCGCCGGCGGCGCTGGCGGCCCGGCACACCGCACGGCAACTGCGCCGCGACGGGCTGGCGGCGGCGGTGGCCCAGCTGCACGCCTCCAGCCCGGCCTGGCTGGCCGACGAGCTGACTCGCTCGTGGACCGGCCAGTGGCCGCAGCTGCCCGACGCCCTGGCCGAAGCGGCGTGCTACGTCGCACCCAGTCGCACCGACCTGCAGCGGCTACGCGTGCCGCTGGGTGTGGCTGCCGCGACCGACGATCCGGTTCATCCGCTGCACGTAGCCGCCGAGTGGGTGGCCGCGGCGCCGCGGGCGGCACTGCGCACTGTGACGCTGGATCAGATCGGCGCCCGCCCGGCCGCGCTGGGCGCGGCCTGTCTGGCCGCGCTGGCCGATGCGCGGGCGCGTTAACCGCCGGTGATGGTGCGCAGCTGCTGCATCGCGGACCCGTCGGCGCTGCGCCGCGCCACGGGCTCGGGCGGGACCTGGTCCCCGCCCCCGCGTTGTTGCGCGGCCTGTTGCGCCGCCTGTTGCGCCGCGGCAGCCCGCAACTGCTCGGCCATCGGCTCGGGTAACTGAACCGGCAGCGGCGTGCGCACCGGCAGCGGCGTGTCACCACGGCGAACCACCGTGTCCGCCAACGCGGCTCGCGCTTCCGCGATCAGCGCATCCATCGTGTCGTGGGCACCGTTGACCACGCAGCGAACCATCCAGCGGTAACCGTCGACGCCGATGAACCGGACCGCGCCTGCGGCGACGCCCACGACCTCCCGGCCCCACGGCCCGTCGAGGATGGTGACGTTGGCAGAGTCCTTGCGCAGCGCGTCGGCAAGCTCACCGGCCACCTCTCGCCACAGGCCCGCGGTCTTGGGCGCAGCGTAAGCGGCGATGGTGAACCTGCCGTTGGGTGTGACCACCCACACCGCGCTCGGCACGCCAGTATCGGTCAGCTCGACCTGGACCTGGCTGCCCTCCGGCATCGGGACCAGCACGGAGCCGAGGTCCAGCCGGGCCAGCGCGGCCACGGCGGGGTCGTCGAAGTCTTCGATGTCGAACGGGCCGTCCAGTTCCTCGGCCGGTTCCGACTCGCCCGCATCCGGTTCCGCGCCGTCGAGGTCCCGCTCGGGTTGGCCGGTTACCGAGTCGTCGTCTGTTCTGTCTTTGCGTCTACCGAATGCCATGGCAAGCACCGCTCCTACAGACTCGCATGTCCACCAGAGGAACCGTGACCACCGTCCCCACGGGTTGTGCCCGCCAGCCCGGCCTCGTCGAACGACGTCACCTCGACTAGTTCGGGAAGTTCGACGCGCTGCACCAGCAACTGGGCGATCCGGTCGCCGCGATGCACGGTAATCGCTGCAGCGGGGTCGAGGTTGACCAACGCAACCTTGATCTCGCCACGATAGCCCGCGTCAATAGTACCGGGACTGTTGACGATCGAAAGCCCTACCCGCGCAGCCAAACCAGAGCGGGGGTGTACTAGGCCCACCATGCCGAAGGGAACAGCCACGGCGACGCCGGTCGGCACCAGGGCGCGCCGGCCTGGGGCGAGTTCGACGTCAACGGCGCTGTAGAGATCGACGCCGGCGTCACCGTCATGGGCACGGCTCGGCAGCGGCAGCCCGCGATCCAGGCGGACAACCGCCAGACTGGTCGACACGAGGCAGAAGACTACCCTCAACCGGGTGTCGGGATCGCCCCTCAGTTCGCGGGCGTCGCAGAACGTGCGGTATCGCGAGCGACTGCGAGTGCCGTGGTGGTGGTGGCCGCTGGGTTTCGCGGCGGCGGCACTGATCGCGTACGAAGTCGTGCTCGGCGTGCGCAGCCTGCCGGACTGGCTGCCGTTCGTTGTGCTGTTAGCGGTGGCCGCGGTCGTGCTGCTGTGGCTGGGGCGCGTGGAGGTGCGGGTCACCGGCAGTGACGGCAGTGACGGCAGTGACGGTAGTGACGGCCAAGTCGAGTTATGGGTGGGTGCGGCGCATCTGCCCGCCAGCGTGATCGGCCGTTGCACCGAGGTCCCGAGTTCGGCGAAGTCGGCGGCACTGGGCCGCCAACTCGATCCGGCGGCGTATGTGGTGCACCGGGGCTGGGTGGGCCCCATGGTGTTGCTCGTCCTCGACGATCCAGACGATCCGACCCCCTACTGGCTGGTGAGTTGTCGCCACCCCCAGCGGGTGCTGTCGGCGCTAAGGGACTGAACGGCCCTGGACGTCTGCAGGCGGGTCAGGCCGCACAATCGGTACAGATCATCACGCCATTCTTCGCGCTGGCCAATCGACTGCGGTGCTGCACCAAAAAGCAACACGAGCAGGTGAATTCATCGGCCTGCTTGGGAACGACACGGACGGACAACTCCTCGCCGGACAAATCGGCCCCGGGCAGCTCGAAGGATTCAGCGGATTCAGATTCATCGACGTCAACCACAGCCGCCTTCGCTTCGTTGCGTCGCGCCTTGAGTTCCTCAAGCGAGTCCTCCGAGACGTCGTCAGCATCGGCACGTCGTGGGGCGTCATAGTCGGTCGGCATCGTCTCTCCCCTCTGTGTCTTCGTAAGACGTGTCTTCGTAAGACCCTGGTAACCCTGCAAGCACATGGCTTTGTACCAGCGTCGAACGCAACTTCCAAATGATTCGTGCCCGTATCTCGACCTGTTCAACTATGATTTGCGTCACACTTTCTCCGGGGCCGTGGTCGCCTGCGGAAACAGCGCCCTCAAGAGGCCGTTCGAGTCCTTTAGAGTGCGTATGTGGTCACGCAAATCACCAAGGGCACCGCGTTCGACAAGCACGGACGGCCATTCCGGCGGCGCAACGCCCGGCCCGCTATCTATGTTCTGGCGTTTTTGGTGGTGGTAACCAGCGTGGTGTGGGTCGTTGCGCTCACCCGCCCGACCGATGTCCATGAGGTCGCGATCTGCAATACGCCGCCGACACCGACTGAGCCGGGCCAACCCAGCCTGGGGACGCAGGTGGCGAGGGCCACGATGGCCGGCGTCATCCCGGCCAAGTTGACTGAGACCAAGATCCGCGTCCTCAACGCCAGCGGAAGATCCGGTCAGGCCGCCGACGTGGCCGGGGCACTGCGGGATCTGGGCTTCGCACAACCGACCGCCGCCAATGACCCGGTCTATGCCCACACCCGACTGGACTGCGCGGGCCAGATCCGCTTCGGCACGGCCGGTCAGGCCAGCGCGGCCGCGGTGTGGCTGGTGGCGCCATGCACCGAATTGTTCCGCGACGACCGCACCGACGACACCGTCGACCTCGCCGTCGGAACAGACTTCACCACCTTGACGCAGAGCGATGACATCGACGCGGCGCTTGCCGGCCTACGTCCGGACTCCAGCGGTCCGCCCGATCCGACGCTGCTGACCAAGATCCACGCCGGCACCTGCTGACCGGGTTGGGCCGTGACGGGTCGATGGGAGTGTTCTCGGCGCGCAGCGCCCCGGCGGGCCACTATCCGGGCACCGTTTAGGGTGTGGGCGAACATCCGTTCCGCCGAGGAGACCGAATGACCCACGCAATCGCCGGCACGCGCGACGTCGACGCCGCCGGCGCGTCACCGCAGCGACGTGGTTTCGGTGTCGACGTCGGAGGCAGCGGCATCAAGGGCGGAATAGTCGACCTCGACACGGGGCAATTGATCGGCGACCGCTACAAGCAGGCCACCCCGCAGCCGGCCACTCCTTCGAAGGTCGCCAGAACCATCGCTGCCGTGGTGGGCGAGTTCGGCTGGACCGGTCCGCTGGGGGTGACCTATCCCGGCGTCGTCACCGGGGGCATCGCCCAGACCGCGGCCAACGTGGACAAGTCGTGGATCGGCGTCAATGCACGCGAGACGATCGCCGCCGAACTCGACGGCCAGGACGTCGTCGTCCTCAATGACGCTGACGCGGCCGGACTGGCCGAAGTGCGGTACGGGGCCGGCAAGAACCACTCCGGGGTGATCGTGCTGCTCACCTTCGGCACGGGGATCGGCTCGGCCGTCATCTACAACGGAAAGCTGCTGCCTAACACCGAGTTGGGCCACCTGGAGGTGGGCGGCAAGGAGGCCGAGCACCGTGCCGCCTCGTCGGTCAGGGACAAACACGGCTGGAGCTACGAACAGTGGACCAAACAAGTGACCAAGGTGCTGGTGGCGATCGAGAACGCGTTCTGGCCGGACTTGTTCATCGTCGGTGGCGGGATCAGCCGGAAATCCCAGAAATGGGTGCCGCTGTTGGGAAACCGGACGCCGGTGGTCCCCGCGGCGCTGGAGAACACCGCGGGGATCGTGGGTGCGGCCATGGCGGCCACCGCCGATGTCAGTCGCTGAACTTCCGCCGATCCAGGCGGTGCAGCTCCCGCGCTGCCGGCACCGATGTCGTTACAATGGTCCGCGGCGGCCGCCTCACCGATAGCGGCGACTATCCCAGCTGATATCCCACTGATATCAGAGCCGACATCCGACATATCCAGCACTTTCGGTTGCGCATGGCCCGGCACACCGAGAGTCGGTCCGAGCGAAGGGACGGACGTGGCAGCGACGAAGTCAAAGCCGGCGACCGAAAAGCCGACGAAACGCACCGCCGCCAAAGCACCCGCCAAGCCCGCCGTCAGGTCGCCTGCGAAGAGGTCGGTCAGCACGTCCGCGAACCGCGCCGCACCGGCAAAGAAGGCCACCGAGCGCACGGCGCGGTCTACCGCCGGGCGTGCCGCAACCAAGCGCGGCGCGGCCAAGGCCACCACAGCCAAGGCCACCGCCGCCAAGGCCACCGCCGCCAAGGCCACCGCCGCCAAGGCCCAGGCGGCTAAGGCCCAGGCGGCTAAGACCAGCACACCCAAAACCACCGCCGCCAAGACACGCACCACAAAGACCACCGCACCCAAGACCCGGACGGCCAAGCCCACCGCCGTCAAGACTCGGGCACCAAAGACCCACGCACCCAAAACGACTGCACCCAAAACGACTGCGCCCAAGACCAGCGCGGCGAAAAAGGCAACGACCAGCAAAAGCCGGAGCCGCGACATCCCCGAGGCCACCGTCGTCGTTGATCTCACTCCCACGACCGACAGCCTGGACACCGACGCCGAGCCCGGCGACGACGACATCGCCGTGGCCGAGATAGCCGCGATAGCCGAGGTGGCCCTCGACGACCTCGAGGGGGATGTTGCCGACAACGCCGACGCCGGTCCTGATGGCGACGCCGACGTGGACACCGACCCGGCGACGCCCGCTGCTCCGGCTGAGGGCAATGTCGCCAGAGAGGATGACGACGAGATTCCCGAGCCCACCGAAAAGGACAAGGCATCCGGTGATTTCGTCTGGGACGAAGAGGAATCCGAGGCGTTGCGGCAGGCCCGCAAGGATGCCGAACTCACCGCCTCGGCGGACTCGGTTCGCGCCTACCTCAAACAGATCGGCAAGGTGGCACTGCTCAATGCCGAAGAAGAAGTCGAGCTGGCCAAGCGGATAGAAGCGGGTCTGTACGCCACCCAGAAGATGACCGAATACACCCAGATGGGCCAGAAGCTGGCGGTCGCCTACCGGCGCGACATGGCCTGGATCTGCCGTGACGGCGACCGTGCCAAGAACCACCTGCTGGAGGCGAACCTGCGGTTGGTGGTATCGCTGGCCAAACGCTACACCGGCCGCGGGATGGCGTTCTTGGATCTGATCCAGGAAGGCAACCTGGGCTTGATCCGCGCGGTGGAGAAGTTTGACTACACCAAGGGTTACAAGTTCTCCACTTACGCCACCTGGTGGATCCGGCAAGCTATCACCCGGGCGATGGCCGACCAGGCCCGCACCATCCGCATCCCGGTGCACATGGTTGAAGTGATCAACAAGCTGGGCCGCATCCAGCGCGAGCTGCTGCAGGATCTGGGCCGCGAGCCCACCCCCGAAGAGCTGGCCACCGAGATGGACATCACCCCGGAGAAGGTGCTGGAGATCCAGCAGTACGCCCGTGAGCCGATCTCGCTGGACCAGACCATCGGCGACGAAGGCGATTCGCAGCTCGGTGATTTCATCGAGGACTCCGAGGCGGTGGTGGCCGTCGACGCGGTGAGCTTCACCCTGCTGCAGGACCAGCTGCAGTCGGTGCTGGAGACGCTGTCGGAGCGCGAAGCCGGTGTGGTTCGCCTGCGATTCGGACTCACCGACGGCCAGCCCCGCACGCTGGACGAGATCGGCCAGGTCTACGGCGTCACTCGCGAGCGCATCCGCCAGATTGAGTCGAAGACGATGTCGAAGCTGCGTCATCCCAGCCGCTCCCAGGTGCTGCGAGACTACCTGGACTGAGCGACACCGTTACGCTTTTCGCCCAGATCTCCACCGGCGCGGTGTAGAACCCCACCGCTCACCCGAAGGTGAGACACGACACAGCAGCGGCGCGGAACAACGACGTACGCCCGGGCGTCTGAGACACTTGGACGATACGCGAGAAACGGAGGACCCATGAACGCGACGCTGACCAGTCCGGAGTTGACTAGGGCTGATCGGTGTGATCGGTGCGGTGCTGCGGCCCGGGTGCGCGCGACGCTGCCATCGGGAGCCGCGCTGTTGTTCTGCCAGCACCACGCCAACGAGCATGAGGCGAAACTGGTCGAGTTGGCCGCGGTGCTCGAGGTCAGCGCGCCGCTGGAGCCCTAAGGAAGCGGCACACCCGACTGACCCGCCGACAATCTGGCAGGGCCGCCGCTGGTCGGGAATGCTGGTCCGGTCATGAGTCGCGAAGAAATCCCGAAGCCGTCCCGGCACCACCTCTGGCGCATCACTCGCCGAACAATGGCGAAATGCTGGGACGACTCCATCTTCTCCGAGTCAGCGCAGGCGGGTTTCTGGTCGGTGCTGTCGTTGCCACCGCTGCTGCTCGGGATGCTGGGCAGCCTGTCATATATCGCGCCGCTGTTCGGAGCGGACACCCTGCCAGCTATCCAAAACCGGCTGATCGGCGCGGCAAGCACCTTCTTCTCGAAAAGTGTCGTCAACGAGATCATCGAACCCACGATCCGGGACATTGTGGCGAACGCCCGCGGCGAGGTGGTCTCGATCGGTTTCGTCATCTCACTGTGGGCAGGCTCATCGGCGGTGTCGGCATTCGTCGACTCCGTGGTCGAGGCGCACGACCAGACGCCGCTGCGCCATCCGGTGCGCCAGCGGCTCTTCGCGCTGCTGCTCTACGTCGTGATGCTGATGGCGGCGATCATGGCGGCACCCTTGATCGCGCTGGGACCCCGCAAGATCGCCGACCATCTCCCGCACAGCTGGGCTGACCTGCTGCCGTTCGGCTATTACCCCACGTTGGTGCTCGGCCTCCTGCTGGGCACCACCTTCTTGTACCGGGCGTCTTTACCCAGGCCCCTTCCGTCTCATCGACTCGTCGTCGGAGCGTTTCTGGCCACCACGGTGTTCGTCGTCGCCGCCTGGGGCCTGCGGGTCTACCTGCGCTACATCACCAGCACCGGCTACACCTACGGCGCGTTGGCCACACCCATCGCGTTTTTGTTGTTCGCCTTCTTCGGTGGATTCGCCATCATGCTGGGCGCCGAACTCAACGCCGCAGTCGAAGAAGAGTGGCCGGCGCCGACCACCCACGCCCACCGACTGGGACGCTGGCTGCGGTCACGCCGGGAGGGCAGGAAGCAGATCAGCCCTTCTTGAGTTTGTCGTAGATCCGCTTGCAATCCGGGCACACCGGCGACCCCGGCTTGGCGGCCTTGGTCACCGGAAAAACCTCGCCGCACAGCGCCACGACGTGGGTGCCCAGCACCGCGCTTTCGGCGATCTTGTCCTTCTTGACGTAGTGAAAATATTTCGGGGCATCGCCGCCGGTCCCGTCGTCGACGCGTTCGTCGGTGTCGGGGCGCTCGATCGTGTCGGTCCGCATGCCCCATATTGTGCCGTCAAGTCGACCCTAGGAAAACCGTTACATTTGATGTTGGTCATTGTTGGCCAACTGTTGCCGGGGTAACGGTTGCCCGGCCCGGATCGCCGCGTACGTTCCGGTAAGGCGGGCGAGATTCGGTTCCTCGCATCCTTGGCCGGTGTCGGCTACCGGTGCTCACCTGTTGGCTGTGTGGTCCGGTCTGGTGGGTAGCTCTCACT
>NZ_JBYCLE010000153.1:0-8360 GCF_057473765.1 Mycobacterium sp. TH-M106
GCGCCGATCCCCTACGCCCAGGCCGATCTCGGCGCCCTGCAACGGGTCGGCGACCCGGGCCTCGACACGATCGCCGTCACCGGCCCCGCTGAGATCATCGACCGGATCCTCGGCGTCACCTCGGTCCGGGGCGCCACCCTGCTCGGTGACGGCCCACTCACCGGTGACGTGGTAGACCTGCTCAGCACGCGTGGTGACACGGTGGCGATCGCCCCCGGTGACTGCGCCGACCGGGATTCTGCTGCCGGCGCATCGCCGGTCGCCGACCTCACCCCGCATCGCGTGTCGCCACAGGTGGTGACCGCACCATTCGACCCCGCCCTGGGTGGTGCACTGGCCGCGCTGGGCGCCGAGCCGGCGGCGCCGACCTACCTCGATCCGTCACTCGCGGTTCGGCTCCGCCACGACTCGGCTGTCGCGCGCCGCCAGGATGCGCTGGGCTCGGTGCTGTGGCGCAGTCTGGAGCCCGACGTCGCCCCTCGCACCGAGATCGTGCTGCCGCCGAGCTACTGGGAGCCGCGCGCCGACGATGCGCAGGCCGTGCTGTCCACTGTGGCCATGGCGATGCGCTCCGGCCTGGCGATGCCGCAGCCGTTGCCGGCGGCCATTGCAGCCGCCCGAGAGCTCGCCGCCGAAACCCCACTGCGCCCGGCAATCGGCGAGGCGGTGCGGGGCCGGTTCGGTGACGACGTCGTCGCCGCCATCGCCGGTCAGATGGGCCGGTTGTGGGGGTTGACATCGGCGCTGACCACTGAGCCCCGCACCGGGCTGACCGGTGAGTCCTACACCGCGCCGCTGCGAGAGGACATGCTCCGGGCACTGACGCAGGCGGAGCCGCCTGCCGCACGTAACGGGCTGGCCGTGCATCGGGTCGCGGCCGTCGCCCGTGCCATCGAGGACCTGTTCGCCGCGGTCACCATCGTCAACCCGGCCGGCTCCTATACTCTCGCCACCGAGCACAGCCCGCTGCCGCTGGCGCTGCGCAACAACCTCGCGGTGCCGATCCGGGTGCGCCTGCACATCGACGCACCGCCCGGGATGACGGTCGCCGACGTCGGGGAGATCGAGCTACCGCCGGGATACCTGCCGCTGCGGGTGCCGGTCGAAGTGCACGTCAACCAGCGCGTCGCTGTCGACGTCGCGCTGCGCACCCCGGACGGGTTGCCGCTCGGCGAGCCGGCACGGCTGTCGGTGCATTCCAACGCCTACGGGATGGTGCTGTTCATGATCACCACAACGGCCGCTGTGCTGCTGGTGGCACTGGCCGGACGCCGGCTCTGGCACCGCTTCCGCGGCCAACCCGACCCCGCCGACCTGGACCGCGCCTCCACAACTGCAGGTGCGGACATCGAACACCGAGCAGGCGCAGGAACCCCCAGATGAGCGCCCCGGGCCACCGCGCCGGGCCAGCCGGCCAGCCGGCACCGCGGCGGGTCAGCCCGGCCGCACGCCCGGAACTCACCGACGCCGCGGTGGTGTCACGATCCTGGGGGATGGCGCTGGCGACGCTGGTCAGCCGGATCACCGGCTTCGCCCGGATCGTGTTGCTGGCAGCGATCCTGGGCGCCGCCCTGACCAGTGCCTTCTCGGTGGCCAACCAGCTGCCGAACCAGATTGCCGCCCTGGTGTTGGAGGCGACGTTCACCGCGATCTTCGTGCCGGTGCTGGCCCGCGCCGAACGAGACGACGCCGACGGCGGGGCCGCGTTCGTGCGACGCCTCGTCACGCTCGCCACTGCGTTGCTGCTGGTGACCACCGTGATGTCGGTGGCCGCTGCCCCGCTGCTGGTGCGATTGATGCTGGGCGGTGATCCCCGGGTCAACGCTGCGTTGACCACCGCGTTCGCCTACCTGCTGTTGCCACAGGTGATCTGCTACGGCCTGTCGTCGGTGTTCATGGCGATCCTGAACAACCGCAACGTCTTCGGGCCACCGGCGTGGGCGCCAGTGGTCAATAATGCGGTGGCGATCGCTACCTTGGGGCTCTATCTGGCGGTGCCGGGCGAGCTCTCGGTCAATCCGGTGAGGATGGGCAATGCCAAGCTGCTGGTGCTCGGCATCGGCACGACCCTCGGGGTCGTCGCCCAGGCCGTGGTGTTGCTGGTTGCGATCAGGCGCGAACGTATCAGCCTGCGTCCGCTGTGGGGCATCGACCAACGGCTCAAACGCTTCGGCGCGATGGCCGCCGCGATGGTGCTCTATGTGCTGATCAGTCAGGCCGGTCTGGTGGTCGCCAACGAGATCGCCAGCACCGCAGCCGCCTCCGGACCGGCGATCTACTACTATGCGTGGCTGCTGCTGCAGCTGCCGTTCGGCATGATCGGCGTGACGGTGCTGACGGTCGTCATGCCGCGGCTGAGCCGCAATGCTGCCGCCGCCGACACCCCCGCGGTGCTCGCGGACCTGTCGCTGGCTACCCGGCTGATGATGGTCACGCTCATCCCCACGGTGGCGGTGATGACGGTAGGCGGCCCGGCGATCGGCAGCGCGTTGTTCGCCTACGGCAACTTCGGCGCCGTCGACGCCGGGTACCTGGGTGCTGCCGTTGCGCTTTCCGCGTTCACCCTGATCCCTTATGCCCTGGTGCTGTTGCAGCTGCGCGTCTTCTACGCCCGCGAGCAGCCCTGGACGCCGATCGCGATCATCGTCGTCATCACCGCGGTCAAGATCGTCGGCTCCCTGCTGGCGCCGCATCTCACCGGCACGCCCGATCTGGTCGCCGCCTACTTGGGCGCGGCCAACGGAGTCGCGTTCCTGTCCGGGGCGATCGTCGGCTACTACCTGTTGCGGCGCGCATTGCTGCCCTTCGGTGGGCATCTGGTCGACACCGAGGTGGTGCGCACCATCCTGGTCACGACCACCGCGGCGCTGCTGGCCGGGCTGATCGCCCAGGTACTGGGCCGGCTCCTGGGGCTGGCAGCCCTGACCAGCTGGGGCGGGCAGAGCGGCGCCGGCTCGCTGCTGCGACTGCTGATCATCGCGCTGGTGATGCTGCCGATCATGACCGCGGTGATGATGGCTGCCCGGGTACCTGAGGCACAGGCGGCATGGGCGGCGGCCATGGCATGGATATCTGGTCGCAGTCGTCGAGCTGGTCTGCCCAACCAGCAACCCCGCCGTGCCGAGGTCCCGTACCCTGAGTTCGACAATCCGGTCGTGCCGGGCACGGATCTGGCCTGCCAAGCAGCCCGGCGCGAACCCCCGCAACTCAGCGGCAGGCCCACGGCGAAGAGCCGGACAGCGAAAGGCACGAGGGTGCACGACAACCCCGTGGACGACCGCCAGGCGGCACTCGAACGGCACGGACCGGCGGCAAAGCCAGCTCGCGGCGCGCCGCCCCCTCCGGTCGCCCAACCCTCTCGGGAGGCTGTGCTGGACTCGGGGCCGCAACCGGGACCACCGGACGACGCGCACCTGGTGCCCGGCGCCAGCATCGCTGGTGGTCGCTACCGGCTGCTGGTATCCCACGGCGGTGCACCCGCCTTGCAGTTCTGGCAGGCACTGGACACGGCGCTGGACCGGCAGGTGGCGCTCACCTTCGTCGACCCGGATCAGACCCTGCCCGAGGACACAGTGCACGAAATCCTGTCACGCACATTGCGGCTCAGCCGGATCGATCTGCCCGGTATCGCCCGCGTGCTCGACGTGGCTCACACCGGCACGGGCGGCTTCGTGGTGTCGGAGTGGGTTCGCGGCGGGTCGCTGCGTGAGGTGGCCGAGACGTCACCCTCCCCGGTCGGCGCCGCCCGCGCCATGCGGTCGCTGGTCGCTGCCGCGGAGGCAGCACACCACGCCGGCGTCGCGTTGTCGATCGATCACCCCAGTCGAGTGCGGGTCAGCGTTCACGGCGATGTCGCGCTGGCGTTCCCGGCCACCATGCCCGCCGCCAACCCCGAGGATGACATTCGCGGAATCGGTGCGGTCCTCTACGCGTTGCTGGTCAACCGCTGGCCGCTGCCGGAATCGGGCACCGCATCCGGAATCGCACCCGCCGAACGCGATTCCGCCGGCCACCCCGTCGACGCGGATTCCGTCGATCCTGACATCCCGTTCCAGATTGCCGCGGCGGCAACCCACTCGATCGAGGCGGATGGCGGGATACGCAGTGCATCAACACTTCTGAATCTGCTGCGGCAGGCGACGGCGGTAGCCGAACGCACCGATCTGTTGGGTCCGATCGACGAGGAGCCGCCCCCGCCTCCCCCTAAAGCACCGCCCGATGAAGTGACCCGCATCCGGCGTCGGCACGCCCTGCTGATCGGAATCGGCGCCGGTGGCGCGATACTCCTGGTAGCCCTGATCGTCCTGGCCTCGGTGCTGAACCGCATTTTCGGCGATGTCACCGGGCTGGACAAAGACCAACTCGGCTTGAACAACCCGTCCGCCGGGTCGTCTCAGTCGTCGCAGGCCGGCTTCGCCGCCCCCGGCAGCATCGTCAAACCGATGCGGGCGACCGTGTTCTCGCCCGGCGGCGGGGCCGACGCACCACAGGACGCGGGGCTGGCCATCGACGGGAATCCTGCCACCTTCTGGCCGACGGACACCTACCACGACGCCCTGCCGTTCCCGAATTTCAAAAGCGGCGTCGGGCTGATGTTGCAGCTGCCCACGCCTACCGTGGTCGACGCAGTGGCGATCAACGTCTCCAGCACCGGAACCCGAGTACAGATCCGCTCCTCACCGAACCCGAATCCGGCCAGGCTGGAAGACACCTCAGCGCTGACCCAGCCGAAGCTGCTCCAGCCCGGTTCCAACCGGATCGCCGTCAACGCATCGTCGTCGACGTCCAACCTGCTGGTGTGGATCTCCACGCTGGGCAGCACCAACGGTGAAAGTCGCACCGAGGTCTCCGAAATCACCGTTTACGGCTCAGCGTAAGGATCTCACCAGGTCCTACCAGGTCCCACCAGGTCCCACCAGCTCCCACCAGCTTCCACCAGCTCCCACCAGGTGAAGTGCCCGGCCGCGATCGATTGGTTAGTGTCCGGCCATGCAGCACGAGAAATGTCAGGAGCGAAAACGGCGGGAGCTCAGTGACGCCGAGTTGCTCGCCGCGCACGTCACCGGCGACCGCTACGCGTTCGAGGAGTTGTTCTACCGCCACCACCGCCAGCTGCGTCGGCTAGCCTGCCGTACCAGTCGCAGCAGCGAAGACGCTGCCGATGCCTTGCAGGATGCGATGCTGTCCGCGCATCGCGGCGCCGCGTCGTTTCGCAACGATGCCGCGGTCAGCAGTTGGCTGCACCGGATCGTGGTCAACGCCTGCCTGGATCGACAGCGCCGCAGCACAACCCACCTCCGTGCCGCCCTCGACGACCACACCCGACCGGTTGCCGACCGCACAGCACAGGTGGAAACCGCAATCGTGGTGCGGCATGCGTTGATGCGGTTGCCGGCCGAGCAAAGGGCCGCGGTGGTCGCCGTGGACATGCACGGCTACTCGATCGCGGACACTGCCCGCGCACTGGGTGTGGCCGAGGGCACCGTCAAGAGCCGCTGTGCACGAGGGCGAGCCCGACTGGCGGTGTTGCTCGGTCGTCACCGGACCGACTGCGCATAATGGTCCAGCTGGAGCTGGTGCTGCGCGGCGGGCGGGCCGACACCGTGCTCGCGTTCGGGGTGCCGCCCAGCTGGAGTTCCGCGCAGATCGGGCTGCTGGGTCACATCTTGGGCCGGTAGCGGGAACAGTCGGTCGTCCGCTGACGTTGGTAGCCGCTGTAGCAGCCTGCCAGCGGAAAGGCTTTCCATGACCGCCACACCGACCATCCACGATGTGATCGTCATCGGCTCCGGCCCGGCCGGGTACACCGCCGCGATCTACGCCGCCCGCGCACAGCTGGCACCGGTCGTGTTCGAGGGAACCTCGTTCGGCGGCGCACTGATGACCACCACCGAAGTCGAGAATTACCCCGGTTTCCGCAACGGCATCGACGGCCCGGGCCTGATGGACGAAATGCGGGAGCAGGCCCTGCGTTTCGGGGCCGATCTGCGCGCGGAGGATGTCGAATCGGTGGCGCTGACCGGGCCAATCAAGTCTGTCGTCACCACCGACGGGCAGACGTATAGGGCTCGGGCGGTCATTTTGGCCATGGGCGCCGCCGCACGCTATCTCCACGTCCCTGGTGAGCAGAAGCTGCTCGGCCGTGGTGTGAGTTCCTGCGCTACCTGCGACGGTTTTTTCTTCCGCGACCAGGACGTGGCAGTCATCGGCGGCGGCGACTCGGCGATGGAAGAGGCTCTGTTCTTGACCCGGTTCGCCCGCAGCGTGACCATCGTGCACCGGCGCGACGAGTTCCGGGCCTCCAAGATCATGGTCAGCCGCGCCCGCGGAAACGACAAGATCCGGTTCCTCACCCACCGCGTCGCGGTGGCAGTGGAAGGCGACACCGCGGTGACCGGACTGCGGCTGCGCGACACCCGCTCCGGCAAGGAGACCGCGTTGCCGGTGACCGGTGTCTTTGTCGCGATCGGTCACGATCCGCGCTCCGGATTGGTGCGCAACCACGGTGTCGACGTCGACGCCGACGGTTACGTGCTGGTCCAGCAGCCCACCACCCGGACCTCGGTCGAGGGCGTATTCGCCGCGGGCGACCTGGTGGACCGGACCTACCGCCAGGCGGTCACCGCTGCAGGCACCGGCTGCGCTGCGGCGATCGACGCCGAGCGGTGGCTGGCAGACTCCGCAGACCCCGCCCACGCCGTCCCCGGCGGCAGCGACAACAGTGCCGTCCTGATGGGAACACCGTCATGACCGAGACCGGGGACACCGAGGCTCGCTGACCGGTCTCGAGACTTGTTTCGAGGTCCTTCTAGACGCCGTCTCCTGCTGCTCCCGGCTTGAGTATCTGCGACAATTCTGGCTAACCTGCTCGCTAACCCGCTGACGATTGTCAGCCGTTTTTGACGCTGACACCGGTGACCGGAGGAACCTGCTATGCCGAGTCAGCACCGCGGCGCGAACGGCGCGCTGCGTTGCGGCGACCGCAGCGCAGCTGTCGTCGAAATCCGGACAGCATTGGCGGCGCTGGGGCTGGTGAACAGTCCCGACGCCGAACTGACCACCGGCAAGCACGTGGCACTCGACGTGTTCGACGAAGAACTGGACCGGGCGGTGCGTGCCTTCCAGCAGCAACGCGGCCTCCTCGTCGACGGAATCATCGGCGAGGCCACCTATCGCGCGCTGAAGGAGGCGTCCTACCGGCTGGGCGCTCGCACCCTCAACCACCAGTTCGGCGCACCCATGTACGGCGACGACGTCGCCACCCTTCAGGCCCGCCTGCAGGACCTCGGCTTCTACACCAACCTGGTCGATGGCTATTTTGGTTTGCAGACACACCATGCGTTGATGTCTTACCAGCGTGAGTACGGCCTGTACGCGGACGGCATCTGTGGCCCGGAGACGTTGCGCTCCCTCAATTTCCTGGCTTCGCGGGTCACCGGCGGCTCCCTGCACGCATTTCGAGAGGAAGAGCTGGTACGCCGTTCCGGACCGAAACTGTCGGGGAAACGGATTGTCGTCGATCCGGGCGGCGGTGGGGCAGGCGATGGCCAACAGGGCATGGTTACGCAGGGCGACAGCGGCCCCATAACCGAAGCCGATGTGTTGTGGGACTTGGCAAGCCGACTCGAGGGTCGGATGACCGCGATAGGCATGGAAACATTTCTGTCCAGACCGAGCGGTCGCGGCCCGTCCGACGCCGAGCGGGCCGCCACCGCCAACGCCGTCGGCGCCGACCTGATGATCAGCTTGCGCTGCGCGACCCACATCAGTCCCACTGCCAACGGCGTGGCTTCCTTTTACTTCGGTAACTCGCACGGTTCGGTCTCCACCATCGGACGTAATCTGGCTGATTTCATCCAGCGAGAGTTGGTGGCGCGCACCGGATTACGAGATTGCCGCACTCATGGCCGGACCTGGGACCTGCTGCGCCTGACGAGGATGCCCACCGTCCAGGTCGACGTCGGTTACATCACCAACACGCATGACCGCGCGATGCTGGTATCAGCACAGACCCGAGATGCTGTCGCCGAGGGCATCCTGGCCGCAGTCAAACGGCTCTATCTGCTGGGCAAAAACGACCGGCCCACCGGGACGTTTACTTTCGCAGAGTTGCTCGCCCACGAGTTATCGGTGGACCGGTCCGGCGGACTCGGTGGTTCTTAGCAGGTTTGCGACCGCGGCACCGTTACATTTGATGTTGGTCATTGTTGGCCAACGCCGGCGTAACGGTTGCCCGGCCCGGATCGCCGCGTGCGTTCCGGCGAGGCGGGCGAGATTCGGTTCCTCGCATCCTTGGCCGGTGTCGGCTACCGGTGCTCACCTGTTGGCTGTGTGGTCCGGTCTGGTGGGTAGCTCTCACT